>JAFUWA010000042.1 GCA_017477355.1 Clostridia bacterium | reverse complement strand
GATATAATTGAATATATAGAATATTATAATAACAGAAGAATTAAGAGCAAACTAAAAGGAATGTCCCCTGTTCAATACAGAGAGCATTCCGAGTTAGTAGCCTAATTTATACTGTCCAACTTTTTGGGTTCAGTACAAAAAGATCTACTTCTATTTTTTTATCTTTGTATAAAGACTGACAAAATCTTGTAATGATAATTCTTCTGGCCTGATTCTAGGATCTAGTCCAATGTTTGACAAAATAGATTCGGCTTCTTGTTTAGAAGAAATAATTTTGGTATTTACTAAACTATTGATCAAAGTTTTTCTTTTTTGAGAAAAGGCAGATCTGATGATTCTAAAGAAGAAGGCTTCATTTTCAATTTGGACTCTAGGCTGCTTTAAAAGCATTAAGTTGATTACACTAGAATCTACATCTGGAGAAGGAATAAAACAAGTCTTAGGGACACTTAAAACGATTTCAGCATCACTATAATAATAAATACTATAGCTAATAGCGCCAGCTTCTTTATCTTTGCCTGGAACAGCTGTTAATCTTTGTGCAACTTCTTTTTGTACCATGACAGTGATAGATTTTAAGTCTAGTTTTTCTTCTAACAATTTCATAATAATTGGAGTCGTAATATAATAAGGTAAATTTGCTACTACTTTACAACTTGTTATTTCATGATTGAAGTTAGATTGAATGAGCTCTTTTAAATCGGTTTTTAAAATATCTTGATGGATTAATTCAAAATTTTGATATAATTTAAATCTATCGTTTAAAATAGTTAAAACATTTTTATCTAGTTCAACAGCGATTACTTTTCCAGCCCTTTCTAAAAGTCGACTTGTTAAGGTTCCAAGACCTGGACCAATTTCAATTACTAAATCATTTTTTGAAATTGTAGCTTTTTCGACAATTCCATTTACAATTTCTTCATTAATTAAAAAATTTTGTCCAAGATTTTTATTGGCTTTTATTCCATATTTATCCATAATAAATTTTGTTTCTTGTATCAAATTCATATATTTTTACCTCAATGTAAATATTATACTACGAAATTTAGATATTGTAAATATTCTGCAAATGTGGTAAAATTGATAAAACTGTGTTTTGAAAGGAAAAAATTAATGTCTGAAAATATTACTTTAGATCCTGAATATGCTGACTTAATTATAGAAGTTAATAAACTAAAAGATAATGTTGCAGAGAAAATTGCACAAAGGGACATGCTTGCATTTCATGTTGTTCCTGATATTGAAAATGCATATATGATGAAAATTGGAGTGCTTGAAAATGATGAGTTTACAGCAAGTATGAGACTACTTAGACTTAATCGTAAGATTGAACTTTGCAAAGAAAAGAAAAAGTTTGGCTTGGAAATTGATGAAAATGAAATAGAAGATCAGTTGGATTTGGAATTTTCTGATATAGAAGATGAATATAATGAATTGCAAGAAGATACTTATTATGATATGGAAGATGATGTAACAGAAGAGGTAACTTCTGAGTTCTTAAAATTAATTAATATTATTTATAAAAATCTAATAAAAAAATTGAGCCCTTTGATTAACTTCCATAATACAAGGTTAGATAATCAGTTATATGAATTGCTTGAAAAAGCATATAGAGAACTTGATTTAACAATGATGTCAAAATTGCAGATTATTTGTGAGCAAAGGAATAATGATTCTAGCTTGACAATAGGAGATATGAAAACACTTCAAAAAGCTAAAAAAGTATATGAATCTCTTATTGATGAAAATGAAGAGATTATTTTAAATATTAAATGTTCTGATACTTATGACAAAAAAAGAATCCTAGAGGATGAAAATTTAATTCAAAAAGCAAAAGATGAAATTAATCAAGAAATTCAAAAATTAGAAAAAGAATATGAAAAAGCAGAAGAAGAGCTAAAAGATTTATTGAAAAATTAAATTATGTAAATTTGCAAAAACCTATTGATTTTCAATAATTTCAGTGTTATAATAGGATTAGACTGATTATGTAAAGAAGGAGGATAAAATGAATCAGATTTTAATTGCTGAAAAAGTTTATATAACACCAGAATTAAAAAGAAAAAAAAGAATGTATAAAATCGATTTCTTTATTTCTGTTTTTTTGGTTTTCATTTTGTCTTCATATTACATATATGCGGAATATGATAAGAATAAGACTGAGGAAAAAGCTCAAGAAATTCTTTCTAGTGTAAGATTCAATAGTTCTTTGGTTGATGATACAACAATTAAATTTGAGGAAAATTCTACACTAGTTATTTTAAATGAGGATGATGAAGCACAAGTTGTTATTTTAAGTACTGCTGATGAAGAAACTGGAGAACAAGAGCAATATTCTGTTGAGGATTTGGTTTCTGATAATATTAGAAGGACAACAATGGTAACAGATGGTGGTCAAAAATATTTTAGAGTTGCTGAAATCAATATTCCAAAAATTAATTGTAATTATGCAGTTTTATGTACAATTGATAATGAATATACATGGACAGATGAGTTATTAAAAATTTCACCATGTTATTTCTGGGGAGCTAAACCAAATGAGCCTGGTAACTTCTGTATTGTAGGACATAATTATAGAAATACAAAATTCTTTAGTAAAGTACCAACATTGACAAACGGAGATACAATTGAAATAACAGATTTAACAGGTACTACAGTAAAATATGCTGTTTATGATAAATATACAGTTTATGATACACAAACAGAATGTACATCACAAGAAACAGGTGGAAAAACAGAAATCACATTAATCACTTGTACAAATGATGGATCAAAAAGAGTTATTGTAAAAGCTAGAAAAGTTGGAGAGTAAAATATATTAAAAATGCGTTCTAAATTTTTAGAGCGCTTTTTTGTTTTTTATATAATTGTATGATGTTGTAAAAATTGCAAAAATGCGATAAAATAGTTTCGAATAAAAAAAGCAAAATGATTTATAATAGTATTGATAAAAATATAAGGAGAAAGAATAGATGGCAGACAGAAAAATAGATTTAAAAGAGGGAATTAAAGCTCATTTAATAAAAACGGATATTTTTAAAACAAACTTAGTGAGTATTATTTTAACAACTCCATTGAGAAAGAAGAACATTACAAAAAATGCCTTAATTCCTTTTTTATTGAAGATGGGAAGCAAAAATTTTAACACACAGGAAAAAATTTCTTTGAGATTAGAAGAACTTTATGGAACAAGTTTAAATTGTGGTGTTGATAAAGTAGGAGATAATCAAATTATTAAGTTTGTGGCAGAAAGTATTGATAACCATTATACTTTGAATGGTGAAGATTTAATCAAAGATGTAATTGATTTATTAGTAGATGTCACATTTAATCCTTATTTAGAAAATGGAAAATTTAAGGAATCTGCGATTGGAACAGAAAAAGAGCATTTAAAAGATATTATTGAAGGTAGAATTAATAACAAAGATGAGTATGCATATACGCGTTGTTTAGAAAACATGTATGAGTTTGATGGTTATGGATTGTATCGCTTTGGTTATTTAGAGGATTTAGAGAAAATTACATTAGAGGAGATTTCTAGTTACTATTTTGAATTAATCAAGAATGCTAAAATTGATATTTATCTTTCTGGAAACTTTGAAGAGGGACATGTAGAAAAAATATTGAGAGAAAATCCAATTTTACAAGGATTGACAGAAAGAGAGCCAGAATATATTGTAACTAATCCATCCACAGATTATGTAAAAAAAGTGGATAACCCTAAAGAAATTCAAGAGAAAATGGAAATTAAGCAGGGAAAATTAGTGATTGGATATAATATTTTTGATAAACAACAAAATTCTAGAAATATTGGAATTGTATTTAACTCTATTTTAGGAGATAGTGCAACCTCGATGCTTTTTCAAAATGTGAGAGAAAAAGCTGGACTTGCATATACTGCTCGTTCACGGATTTATTAAACCTAAAAATTTAATTATGGTAAGAGCTGGAATTGAAATTCAGAATTATGATAAAGCATTGGATATTATCAAAAGACAAGTAGAAGATTTGAAGAATGGGAACTTTACAGAAAATGATATTGAAAATGCAAAGACATATATTGTTTCTGGAATCAAAAATATTGAAGTAGAGCAAGATACAGAAATGGTATTCTATATGGGACAAGAATTAGGTGGATTTCATTTCACGATATCAGAGTACATTAGAGACATTAATTCTGTAACAAAAGAACAGATTGTGGAATTTGCTAAAAGTCTACAAACGAATACAATTTATTTTTTGACAGGATCAGAAGAATAAGAAAGGAAACGTTTAGATGCAAGTAATTGAAAATAGCAAAATTAAAGAAAAAATGTATATAGAGAAAATTTCAAATGGTTTGACAGTGATTATGATTCCTAAAGCGAAGATTAAGAAAAAATATATTACTTGGGGAGTCAATTTTGGCTCAATAGATAATCAGTTTATTTTGGGAGATGAAAGTGAAGTAACAAGAATTCCTGATGGAGTTGCGCATTATTTAGAGCATAAAATGTTTGAGCAACGTTCTGGAATCAATAGCTTAGATACTTTAACAAATTTGGGTGTGGATGCTAATGCATATACGACGAATACGTATACAACGTATTTATATGAATGTACAGATAATTTTTATGAGGCACTAGATGAATTTATGGATTATGTTCAAAATCCATATTATACAGCGGAAAATGTTGAAAAAGAGCGTGGAATTATTGAACAAGAAATTGCAATGTATGATGATGAGCCGGGTCAAGCAATTTATATGAATTTGTTAAAATCAATGTATTATAGAAATCCAATTAATATTGATATTGCGGGAACAAAAGAATCTATTGCTGAAATTGATGAAAACGTTTTATATACAATTTATAATCATTTTTATGTACCAGAAAATATGGTTATTATTGCATGTGGTGATTTTGACCCAGAAGGACTTCTAGAGAATATAAAGAAAAGAATGATTATGAAGCCTTCTCATACGAAAATAACAAGAGTTTATGAAGAAGAACCTGATAGTATCGTAAGAAAAGAAGTTAGTAAAAATATGGAAATTAGTATTCCTATTTTTATGATTGGATATAAAGATAAAATTCCAAGTGGTAATATGGTTAGAAAAGACTTGGCATTAGAAATCTTAAGTGAAATTATTATGGGAAAGAGTTCCAAATTGTATAAGAGATTATATGATGAAAAGTTAATTACTTCTAGTTTGGGATTTGATTATGAATATGGAAGAACATTTTCACATTTTTTAATTCAAGGACTTTCTAATGAACCGGAAAAAGTAATTAGTGAAATTAAAAATGAAATCGAATTCTTTAAGGCAAGAGGAATTACAGATGAAGATTTTGAAAGAACAAAAAAGAAGATTTATGGGGAATACGTGAAGGACTATAACGATCCAGATACAATTGCTTCAGGTGTTTTAGCAGATTATTTCAATGGAATTAATAGTTTTGCTTTTTTGGAGGAATTTGATTGTATCAAAAAAGAAGATTTGATAGATGTACTAAATACAGTATTTATGGAAGATAAAAAAGTAGTTTCTATTATAAGAGGAAATAAAAGCGAAGAAGAGGAAGAAGAATAATGAGTATAGTAAAATTTCCAGGATTAGGACTAGAATTTAATATATCAAAAATTGCATTTCAGATAGGAAATATAATTGTTTATAAATATGCGGTATGTATTGTTTTACGGAATTATTTTGGGATTAATTTTAGCGAAATTTAGTCGTAAAAATTTCGGGATTAGCTTTGATGCGGTTATGGAAGTTCTAATTGGTGGAATTGTTTTTGGAATCATTGGTGCAAGAACTTATTATGTTTTATTTCGATTAGATTATTATTTAGCCAATCCGTCTCATATTTTTAGAATAAGAGATGGAGGAATTGCTATTTATGGAGCAATTATTGCGATTATTATATTTGTACTAACATATTGCAAAAATAAAAAGATTAATTTTTTCGATTTGGCAGATTATTTGATTCCTTATTTAGCATTAGGACAATGTTTCGGAAGGTGGGGAAATTTTTTTAATATTGAAGCATACGGAAGTAAGACAAGTTCTATACTTAGAATGGGAATTGAAACTGCTTCTGGTTACATAGAAGTACATCCCGTATTTTTATATGAGTCAATTTGCACGTTATGCATTTTTATTATTTTGAGCATAATAAAAAATAAAAGAAAATTTGAAGGTCAAATTTTTTACTTATATTTTATTTTGTATGGATTTGTGAGAATGATTTTAGAGGGATTACGAACAGACTCATTATGGTTTGGACCAGTTAGAATATCACAAGTTTTATCAGGCCTATTATTTGTTATATTTTTAACAATGTATATTAGTGCTGATAAAGCAGCATCTCCAAAAAGGGAAAAAGAATAATGTCGAATTTTGTCATACGAAAATAGGCTTTTTATTCGACAATTCATTGACTTGTGGTTATTCTTGTGGTAAGTTTAAAATATACAAAAGAAAAATGCCAAAAAAGGGAGGAAAAAGCCTATGTTAAATGAAGAAATTTGTAAATTGAGAGATAAATTGAATGAAAGCATAGAAAAGAAACAAAATTATGATGTCATCTATGCAATTAGTGTAGAATTAGATGAGTTAATTGCAAAATTTTACAAAGAAAAAATAAAAATATTATAAAAAAGGTAATATATAATTTTTAAAAAATCTCTGTACATTTTTATTTTTTATAGATATAATTATTTTGTAAAAAAATAAATTATGATAAGAGGTAGAAATGGCAAAATTATTAAGTGAAGAAGTTAAATTTGAGGGGCCTAGATTTAATGTGGTACGTAAAACTTATGAAAGAGAAGACGGAAAACAGTTTTTAAGAGATATCGTAAATCCTGGTGATGCAGTAGTTATTTTGCCAATTACGGAAAACAATGAAGTCGTTTTTGAGACGCAAGTAAGAGAATCTGTTGGAAAAGTTTGCTTAGAACTTCCTGCAGGAATGGTAGATCCTGGAGAGGATCCAATTAATACTGCTAAAAGAGAATTAGAAGAGGAAACAGGATTAATTGCTAATTCTATTGAACATATGGTAACAATATATCCTTCAACGGGATACACAAGTGAAAGAGTCCATATTTTCCTTGCAAGAGATTTTGAAAACGGTCATGTTCATTTGGATTCAACAGAAGAGATTTTAGATATTGTAAAAGTTCCAATAGAGGAATGCATAGAAAAAGCAAAAAATGGACAATTAGAAAATGCAAGTCAAATAATAGCAATTTTACTTTATAGTCAAAAATATATGAAATAAAATACAAGAGAGGAATAGAGCAAGGGATGGATAGTTTTATTGCAAATCTATCAAGTGAAGAACTAAGAAATTTAATACAAGTTTTTGATATCCAAATCGCTATAGTAATTGTTTTATTGGTTTTCTTTACAAGAAATGTTGTGTCAAGAATTATTTTAAAAATTTTTGATTTTTTAACTAAGAAAAAAGAAAATCCTCAAAATAGTGAGATGTACGAACCAATTAAATTGATGTACATGTTTATGGGAATTTATTTGGCTGTAAAAATTTTACCTGTTACCAAAGAATTATCCATTATTATGACATCACTTTTGAAAAGTGCATTAGTGATATTTGCTACAAACATCATCAACTCTACAATTTTTGTAAGAGATTCTAAATTCTTTAGAAAGAAAAATAAAGGAACAAATGAAACGGTTTCTTATTTTATTTGTAAAATTGCTAGAATTATTACATGGATTGTTGCTATTTATATCATATTAGTTGTTATATTAGGATTTACTCAAATTAATGGATTAGTTACTGGACTTGGAATTGGAACTGTTGTTATTTCTCTTGCAGCTCAAGATACAGTAAAGAGCTTGTTCAGTGGTATTACAATTTTAAGTGAAAAGCCATTTGTGATAGGAGATTGGATTGAAGTTGGAGAAGTTTCAGGAACAGTAATTGATATTTCTTTTAGAAGTACAAGAATTAGAAGTATGAACAATTCTATTGTTACAATCCCTAATTCTACAATTACTTCTGAATATGTAGTTAACTGGAATAAGTTAAAATCTAGAAGATTTGATTGTATTTTAAACTTAGAAATGAAAGATATAGATCCGGATAAGATAAAAGACATTATTAAAGAATTGAAGGTTGTTATTTGTGCAAAGGATTATGTGCAAAGAGATACTGTATATGTAGGATTTAACGGTATTTCTGCTTATAGTTATGACATAAAAATATTTGTATATGTAACAGAGACAAATTATACTAAATATTTAAAAATCGAAGAAGATTTAAATTGTGAGTTTATCAATGTTTTAGCAAAAGAAGATGTACGTTTAGCTTATCCAACACAAACATTAAATGTTCACAGTGTTGAAAATAAAAATGAACAAATTTAATTAAAGAAGGAAGAGATATGAAAGCTTTAATTACAGGAGCTTCTTCTGGTATTGGAAGAGACATGGCGCGTTATTTAAGTGGGTTATGATATGATTTAATTATTGTCGCTAGAAGAGAAAATTTATTAGAAGAATTGAAAAATGAACTTACTAAAACACAAGTGATTGTAGAAAAAGCTGATGTAAGTAATCCAGATGTATGTAGAACGTTATTTGAAAAACACCCAGATATTGATTTGCTAGTAAATAATGCTGGGTTTGGAAAATTTGGAGAATTTGATAAAACAGAATTAAATGACGAACTAAATATGATAGATACAAACATTGTAGGACTTCATACATTAACAAAATTATACTTACAAAGAATGAAAGAAAAAAATAGAGGACATATATTAAATGTAGCTTCTAGTGCAGGATTGATGCCAGGAGGTCCTTTAATGGCAACATATTATGCAACAAAGTCTTACGTAATTTCTTTAACAAGGGGAATTGCAGAAGAGTTAAAAGTAGCTGGTTCAAATGTTAAAATTTCTGCTTTATGCCCAGGTCCAGTGGACACTAATTTTAATAACGTTGCTAATGTAAGATTTGCTATGAAAGGATTATCAAGTGAATATGTTGCAAAATATGGAATAGATCAAGCTTTAAAGGGAAAGCAAATTATTGTTCCAGCTTGGTATATGAAAATAGCATGTTTTGGTGCTAAAATTTTACCAGCAAAATTAATGATGAAAATGGTATATCAAAGACAAAGTTCTAAAACAAATTAATAAAATGAATAGTAAAAATAAAAACTCGGCTGAGGATTATGCTCAGCCGAGAATTTTTTTTAATCTGTAGTATTCCAAACGATTGTATTGTTTGGAAATGAACTTGTTGTATTTCCAATATTAGTGTTTGTAACAGTATTAGTAGAAGATGTGTTTGTTGTAACCCTGTAATTATCATCGCTTACAATGGTAACTTTTGTTACAGCTCCATCTCCGCCAAGCCATGGATTGTGTTTATCTGGATCTGTTGGATCCCAGTTTCTGTTTGCTTTGTTACTAGAAATTTTTTGTGCAGTTGGTTTGCCTAATGGACCAGGGTTAGAACTGTCAGAATAGAATTCAACAGTACTTCCTGATTTAGCATTATCATAAATCCATTTAGCATCTTTTACACAAAGCCTTACACAACCAAGAGAAGCAGATGTTCCGAGTTTATCATATTCTTCATATTCCAAAGTGTTTGCATACATTTGCTCATAAGGAACAGAGTGGAAAAGAATATTTCCATAAATACGAACTGCATATTGTCCGTAAACTCCTCCGAATAATGAACGCCAACGATATCTATCAGAAATTTTGTAAGTTCCAGATTTTGGAGTCGATTTTCCAGTTGAACAAATAAATGCTTTGATTGGTTCAGAATATTTTCCGTCACTTCCTTTATCATAAACAGTTACTGTATTAGCAGCAACATTTACTTTAAAATGATAAAGCTTCTTTTCAATTACTTCTTGATTAGAATCTGCAATAGAAGCAGTAGCTTCTGTAACTGCTTCAGACTCATTTCCAAATTGATCAGAAACTCTTACAAAAATAGTATAAGTTTCATCTGTTGTTAACTCTGTAAATGTATATGTATTTTTTTCTCCTGTTAAAATATAGGAATTAGAGTCTGCTAATCTAAAAGAATATTGTAATTCAGAAGGATTTTCATCAATTGCATTTACAGTAACAGTAATAGATGTATATGTTGATGAAGTTTCAATTTCTCCAATTTCAGGACCTGTTTTATCAATATTTGTTATTTCAAAAACATAAGGAACAGAAGATAATTTTCCTAATCTACCATATTTTAAATAGACAACGCCATTATTTTCAATTTCGAATTTTGAGTTTTCTACCTTATGATATTCTGTATCACTAATTTGTTTTACATTAATTTGTCCGTCTTGCTCTTCTTCAGGTGGAGCAACAATTTCGTCAGTTGAAAGTTCCTCTACTTCTTCTGAAAATTCTTCGTTTTCATAATATTTTTCTTCAGCAAAGGCATAATCAATAAAATAGTAAATATCATAATTTGTTTTTGTAGAAACTTCAGCTGTAATACTATTTCCTGTTGGCTTCATAGTTGAAAGATTAATATTGATATTGTCTTTGGTAATATTTTTTACTGGGATAAACCTATTTACGATAAAGAAAACTCCAGTTAATATTCCAGCTAATATTGCAATTAACATGATAAGGACAAGCGTTTTTCTCTTTGTCCATTTTCGTTTTTTTGTTTTATTAATTCTATCCATTTTTATTCCTTTATTTCATTAAATTTGGCAAATTCTCAGAAACGCTTTTATCTTGCGTATATTCTTGAGTTTTGTCATTCCAAAATCCTGCTTTTAAAAATCCTTTTTCATCAATTCCGCCTGCAAGAAGAGTTACTTCATCTGTTTTTCCTTCTTGAATAAGAGATAGCTCTTTTTTTAATTCTTTTACTAAAATATCTGTTAATCGAGTATCTAGTTGTTGTGACATTCTATTTTCATCTAAATCAAAGTGTGGATGTGAAGAAACTTGAAGTTCATTAATTGCTTCTGCGACAGTCTTTAATTTAGATTTTGATGCCACATCATCTAGTTTTGTTGTATAGCTTCTTGTTGTTGTCATTGCATCAAAAGAATCTGCAATAGCTATTATTTTAGCAACATCTGAGAATTCTGTCAAGTTATGGTATCCGAAACCATCAATTCTTTCATGATGATTTTCAAGGGCTTCTGCTAACTCTTCATTTCCCAAGATTTTACGAACCATTTCGGCACCAAAGTCTGCATGCATTTTCATTAAATCATATTCAGTATCAGTTAATTTAGAATTTTTACTTAATAGATTTTGAGCAATACTATTTTTTCCAATATCATGAGCCCAAGAGGCAAGCATGGTCAGATTCATTTTTTGAACAATATATTCATGTTTCCTTTGCTCATATTGTTCGGGATTCTGACTTTTTGTTTCTCCATAAAGTTCATCGTATTGACTGCCGAAAAATTCTTCTCCAATTGCTAGAGAATATTTTGCAACTCTTGCTGAGTGATCTCTTGTATAAGGATCTTTATTTTCTAAAATACTAACAATTTGCATAATAAATTTTAAGTCTTTTTCTTGGCTAAAATTCTTTTCTTTTTTTAATTCTAATGTAATTTTGATTCTGTCAATAATTGGTTCAGATAATTTTTCTATATCTTTAAGACCAATTACTCTAATAAAAAGTTTCAATTCGCTTAAAATTTTTGACATGTTTTCAGGAATGCGAGAATCAAAAATTGCTTCATCTAAAACAGATAAATATAATTTTAATGTTTCTGCATCTAAGCCGTTTAAATTAATTAATTCAAATTGTACACCATTAGAAGACAAAGAAGTTTCAAGTGAAGTCCCAAATTCTGGTTGTTCAGAATAGTACCCAATTACGTATTTCTTTGCAATTTGTCTTTGTTCTTTAATTGGATTAATTGGCATAATCTCGCCTCCTTTATTAGTACCAATATTTTATAATATTTCGATTAAATATTCAAGAATAATTATTACTTTTATACATATTATTTGAGCAAGGAGGAATAATTATGATTCTTTTTTCAAAAATGCAAGGAACAGGCAATGATTTTGTTGTTATTAATTGCTTAAATCAATATTTTAACTATAATTTAGGAAATTTTGCAAATTTCTTATGTAATAGAAATTTTGGCGTTGGTGCAGATGGAGTAATCTATCTGTTCAAAAGTAATGTTGCAGATTTCAAAATGAGAATTTTTAATTCAGATGGTTCTGAAGCTGAAATGTGTGGGAATGGAATTCGAGTTTTGGGAAAGTTTTTGTATGAGAAAAGTATTACTACAAAGACTTATTTAAAAATTGAAACTGGTGCGGGAATAAAAGAAATTAATTTAATCGTAGAAAATAAAACAGTAGTGAATGTAAAAGTTAATATGGGAATGCCACATTTTGAGGCTGGAAGAATACCAGTGTATTTACCTAAAGAAGAAAGTGGAAAAGAATATCATACCATATTAATTGATTTTGAAGAGAAAGAATATCACTTCGATTTGATATCAATGGGAAACCCACATGCTGTTTGTTTTGTAGAAGATGTGAATGCAGTTGATGTTGAAAAAATAGGAGCATTTGTAGAACATTACAAATATTTTCCTAATAGAACAAATGTAGAGTTTGTCCAAGTAATGGATAGAAATAATTTAAGAGTAAAAGTGTGGGAGAGAGGGGTAGGAAAAACAATCTCATGTGGAACAGGAGCATGCGCTTCTAGTGTTTGTGCAATTAAGAAAAAATTAGTAAATTCTACTGTCACAGTACAACTGGACGGCGGAAGGCTACATATTCACTATGATGAGGAAACAGGAGTTGAGTTAGCAGGAGGAGCAGAATTTTGTTTCGAAGGCAGAATCGATTTATAAATTGAGATTAAGATATTAATAATGTTTGCGTAAAAAACTCTGGACCTGCCTCTGTTTTTAAATTGAGATTTTTGTGATTTTTGATAATTTTTTGAATTTCCCAAAGACCAAGACCAGAGTTTTTTTGCTTTGTAGTAAAATTCTTTTCAAAGATTTTTTTTGTGGAAATTCCTTTGGAAAGATATGTGTTTTCAATAATAATCATTTGTTTAGTATCTAGTGGTTGAAAAGTAAGATTCACAATTTTATTTTTGGTTTCACTAGATGCTTCAATTGCATTATCTAAAAGTATTCCTAGAATTTTAGAAAGATGATAAGTGTCTAAATGGATTAAGTTTAAGTCAAGTAAAATATTTAGGGACATCTTTACATTTTCTTTTTCTGCTAAATTATATTTATTAGAAATAATACTGTAAATAGCTGTATTTGTCATCAATTTAGAGTGAAAACGATATAAACTATTCACATTAAAACATTCAGGAATTAATCTATTATAATACTCTTTTAGATCGTACATGTTATTTGTTTTTATATATCCACCGATAGCTTGCATGATATTAGAAAAGTCATGCCTAAAAGTGCGAGTTGTATCGCAGAAACAAGTTAACTTTTGAATTTCAAATTTTTGCTTATGCAAAATGCATAGTAAATATCCAATAGTTCCTAAAGAACTGATGGTTTCAAATATTAAAATAGTTTTCATCATTTGTAAATTCTCCCAAAAATATTGCAATTAAAAATGATTGCAATAAAATTATAAAATAAAAATCAAATATTGTCAAAATAAATCGACTGACAAAATTCGACAAAAAGCCCCGGAGTTCTGATTCTCTAACTTCGGTGGTTATTTTATCTATCACTAAAAAAATAAAATTTAAGTAACAAAAAATTATGAAATTAAGTAGAAAACTATTGCAAATTTACTGAAGATGGTGTATGCTAATTTTAAGTTTTAGTGAAAGGAAAAAGTAGTATATATGTCAAATGATGATACGAGTTTAAAGAAACTGTTAAAGATAATTTTAATAGGCTTAATTATCTTTTTAGTAATTTTTTGGATAAACCAAAAACACAAAAAAATAGAATATGAAGAGACTGTTAAATTAAGCAATGGAATAGAATTTACAATAGTAAAAAATAGGATTACAAAAAAGTTATTACCAACAAATTATACAAATGGGTACTCTTATTATAGTTTATTTAATGATGAAAAAAGTATATTAGATGTACAAGCAAAAGTTAAAAATACGTCAGATAAATCTATAAAAATAGAGGATATATTTAAGAAAGCAGAAATACGAATTGATAAGAAAAACTATACTGTAACAATGGCTTTTGAAGAAGTAAACGGAAGAGACTTCTTTGAAAGTAAAGAGAGGACGATTGAGGCTGGTCAAGAACTTATATGTCATTTTGGATTAGGCATTGATGATGATAAAATATCTGATGGAAAAAATGCAAGTTTAAAGATAAAAGCTAATGGTGGAAAATATGAGTATCAAATGCAAATAAAATCATTAGATGCGGAAATTAAAAATGAAAAATCAGTTATAAATATGAATTATCAAGGTCAAAAAGTAGAGAAAGATGAATTGATAAGTATTCCAAATGTATGTGATTTTAAAATTCTAGATGTGAATTTTAAAGATAGAGTAGAACCAAATAATAAAGTAGGATCATATAGATTTTATACAGCAAGTCCAGGAAGAAAATATTTAGATGCAGTAATTTCAGTAAAAAATTCAAGTAGCATAGAAAAATTATTAGAAGATATGTTAGGCTACGGCACTTTAGTTGATGTTAAGAACGATAATACTTATAATTTAGTAAAAGTTGTAGAAGAAAATAATGGAACAAACTTGAATAATCAAACGAGTATATATAAGATTTCTGCTAATCAAGAAATGATTTATCACGTAATTGTAGAAGTTCCACAAGATGTTATAAATGATACAGGTGAATTATATATTAATCTTTATATGAATGGCGAAAACTATATGTATCAAATAAGATAAAGTAAATGCAGACAAAAATAAATGAAAATCGTTCATATAAGTATAGGGCTATTTTTTCCGTATACATTTTTGAAGAACTCAAAAATGTATGTGTAAAAATAGTCTTTTTGATATCTTAAATTTGTTATTAATGTTTAATATATTAATAAATCAAATTAAAAAAAGAGGTGAAATCGAAATGAGAAATTGTACAAAAAAATTGCCAAAAGCCAGTAATGGTATAACCTTGATAGCTTTAGTTATTACAATTATTGTATTACTAATATTAGCGCGGAGTATCTATAGCGATGATAACTGGAGAGAATGGAATTTTAAAAAGAGCGACAGATGCTAAACAAACAACGGAAAGGTCAGAGGCTAAAGAACAAGCACGAATTGATATTATGGCTTGGATAACAGATAAAACTGCCAATCACCAAGACGCTTCTTTAGATGATGAAAAAGTAAAAGAGATTTTAAGTGATAATAAATCTTATGTAAAAGAAGCAAAAGCATCAAGTTTTATAACTACCAAAGGTGAATATGAAATACCATATTCTGAATTGTACACAGCAACAAATAGCAATGTAGATACAGTAGATGCTACAAAAGTTGCAGAAATAAATTTGAAGATAGGAACGGTTGTTGATGCATTTAGTCCGTTAAGTCTTGAATGGCAAGTTTATTATGCAGATGAAAATGAAACATTTTTAATTTCTAAAAATGCATATTTAAATACTTTTGAGATACCAACTAACATATCTTCGGTTGATGATATGGATGATGCAGTTTATTTAACAAAATGGAACTCTAAATGGATAGAAAAATCACCTGATTTTTCTGCAACGAATGCAAAAAGATCACTTTATATATGCAATGTAGTAAACAATTCTTCTCTAAATTTGAGTAATATTAACTATGCAACTTATGGACCAACGTTAGAATTGTTAATAGCATCTTTAAATAAAAGTCAAAATGCTAATTTAAGTATATCCGATACTGATATGACATCTAGTGGATTAAAACCAAGTGAATGGTCTGGAAAAGATATGATTAGTGCTTATCTATCAGATAGCAGTTTGTGCAATGGCGTTTATTCAGGTAATTATTACCTTGGGAATCCAAGTAGAGACGGTTCAGGAGGTTCAATGTTAAGTGTTATGTTTGGAGGGTTAAGAGGAACATATATTGGTTCAGGAGATATGAAAGCAGATATTCGTCTTGTAGTTTCAATTCCAACATCCAAAATAAGTTTAGATGGAGATACTGTAACAGTTCTTCCATAGATAATTTATTATATTAGAAATAGTAAAGGTTAGTTTATATTTGTATCAATACCAAAGGTGCCAAAAAGTTGTAAACGTATACTTCAACGGCACCAACGACTGTAAATCGAACTAGTTTGAATTTAATTCAAATAAGTTCGATTTTTTTAAATTACATTGCAAAATTTTGAGGTTTGTGTAATAATATAAAACGAAGAATTTATTAAGAGTTTTATTTAAATATTCCTAATGTAAAATGAATATTTAATTGCTATAAATGTTACAAAAGAAGTATATTCTAAAATAAATATGGAGTATTCAAATAAACTAAGGAAAGGAAATATATTATGAAAAATTTAAAGAGAAATGCTTTAAAAAGTAGGAATGGTATCACTTTAATTGCACTCGTGATAACAATAATTGTGATGACTAAAGCTATCAAAGTGATACCATTACTACTTTTTAGAATTTTTTTTGTATAATTTCTCATTTCGATTTCACCTCTTTTTTCAAAAAATTTGATTTATTAATATATTAAACATTAATAACAAAATTAAACAGCAAAAAGACTATTTTTACACATGCATTTTTGAGTTCATCAAAAATGCATACGGAAAAATAGTCCTATGCTTATATAAACGTCATATAGAATATCAATATTTCAGTGATTGTGTTCATTTGTTTTGTCATCCTTTGTTTCTTTAATTTTTACATTTATATTATAGCAGTTTACGATTTTTCATGCAATGAAAAATCATAAAATTTTTCAATAAAATGTTAACATTTATAAATATATCCCAAGATTACAAGAAAATTATAAAATCAATACACAAAATTAAAAATGGGAGAAATTTATTTATTTTTGTTTCAAATCCGGATTCCATCCAATGATTTTATCAGAAATTGTTGTTTCAGTAGAAAAATCTTCTACGTAACCTCCAAGTGATTTTGCTTTTTCTTTTAACGCTTCTGAATTTCCGTTTACGAAAATCTTTGCTTTTCCTTTTCCGTTTTTAGCTTCTTGTACTAAGTTAGAAACAGGGGAATTACCATCAAATGCAACAACAACAGAAGGTCTTCTTTCAAAGATTTCATAGTTAAAGCTCTTATAAATTCCAACTTCTTCAGGTTCGATAGAAACTCTAATTCCATCAATTGGGCTATTTAATAAAGAATTTTTAACATCCTCATTTACTCTTTTTGGAATAATAGCATCAATCTCAAATTTTTTATTTAATTCTTTAGAGATATCAATTAATGCTTTCTCATATCCTTGCATTTTATGTCCAATAACAAAATATGCTTTATTATTGTCAATATTTTTGATTAAGTCACGAAGCATATTTTTACCTTCTTCAGTTACAATGGTTTCTCTACCATTTGTATTGAAGCTTCCTCCAGCGATAACAATTGGAACTTTATCTGTTGGTAAATCTTTGATTTTTTCTTTTAAGTTCTCACTAGAATCTAGTTTATTATCGCTTTTTTCAACATAATTTACTTGTAAATTTGTTAAAGCTTCATATTCTGCTTCAATGATAGCGTCTGTTATATTTCTTCCGTTTAAGAATTTTGCAAATGCTTTTTGTTTTTGTTCAAAATAAGCTTGATTTTCAGCCATTAAATTGTTTTCAACAGCTTTCATTTTTTGAAAATCTTCTTCAGAGATATTTAATAAATTTCTTAAAGAAATTTGCTCTTCAATTGTGTCTGTTCCATAAATTCCAAATCCATCTGTTCCTTGAACGCATTTTACGCTATTGGCTAGATATGTTTTAATAGGATGATTTTCTAATTTAGTTAAGTTATTTAATCTAACATTTGATGATAGTTGGAATTCTAAAATAGCTCCTAATTTTTTAATTTTTTGAATTGTCTTTCTATCTTGCTCTGGATTGACTCCAATACCATATAAACCATGTCCTAAACGGCATCTAGGAATAATTTTGCTTTTTCCAATTGCCTTTGTAATAATATCAATTGATTTTTCTACATTGCTTGCAAAAGCATCTGTTTCACCAGCATGAATTCTGATGGTAAAACCATTATTTTCTTTGATGGCATATTCTACTAGTTCATTGATAATTGGAGATAATTCTTCGATATCTGTGATTTCCTCTCCAAGAAAGTCACTTCCTACCACATAAGGACTTTTAGCCATAACCTTTAAAACTTCTAAGGATTCAAATTGCTCTTTTTGAGAAAGCCAAATTCTTCTGATTGCAACTAAAAATCTTAAATCAACTCCGGTCTCTAATTTTACTTTTGGTAAGATTTCATGAATTTGATTTAAGAAATCTGTGCCAACTTTTCCTTTTTTGCAAAGATCTGTTGAAGCAATTTCACTATATAAAATTCCTTGTTTTTGATATTCTCTTCCAAGCCATAATAGATTATCTTGTAAGATAGTATTATTTCTATAAATAGCTTTGCCTGAATCTTCATGCATTTTTAATAAGTAATTTTTAATATCTGGTTCGGGAACTTTTTCTAATTTATCTAATGTTAAGTCAATTAAATTTTTTGAAGTAGTTCCTTTTTGGAAAACATAACGATAAACATATAATTTTTCCAAATTTGTAAAAACGGCTTGACCATCTTTAACAAGAGATAAACTATTTCTGATTTTTCTAATATTGAATTCTGCATTTTCTAAATTATTCAAAATGAAATCTGCAAAATTGATATATGTCTCATCATCAATCTTTCTATCAAATAGTTTTCCTTCTAAATGGATATCAATGTATTTTAGTTCAATTTCTTTTCTATATTTTTGGATTTGTTCTTCTTGCTTTTTAGATAGTTTTAAGCCTAATTTTTTAACAAAATATAGGGGATATCTAATCTGATGTTTGATTCCAAGTGCAATTAATAAGTCTGATGGAAGATTGGCATAAAGATGTGTGTGTAAATCAGTTCTAAACTTTGATTTTTTCAAAATATAACTGTTAATAAGAGTTTGATCAATTGCTAAATCATAGTCTTTTGTTTGACTCATTAAAGTTTTGATAATTGCTGGAATTTTAACAGTTTGTTCAATTTCTCCATCAGAATAAATTGTAGCAATATGTTTATTATTCAAATTAAAAACAAATAATGTTTCATTATTAGCGTTAAGAGAAGCAGGGATTGTTCCCATGATAATTTTCATATCATTTAAATTTTTGGTTGTTTGAACATTACAAACTTTTGCTAAGTTTGTAATTAAGTTACCAGTACCATGATTTGGTGTTTCAATAATATAAATTAATTCATCAGTGCTGTTATAGTGTTTGTACAAATTAACAATAATATCTTTTTCTTTATCCAAATAAAATCTTTTAAAGAAATTAAGGTTTTCCATGAACCCGCTCCTTTCCAAATATATATTAAACAATATTATACCATAAATCAGAGAAGAAAACAAGGATTTTAGCTAGAAAAGTTTACATAAATATAGGAATTTTCAAAAATTGGATATTGACAAAAAACGTTAGTATTTATATTATATTATTAGAGAAATTTTACAAAAGAAGTGAGGTTGTAACCATGGCAGAAGCAAAAGCAGAACACAATGGATATCCAGAAGAATTGTCTGATGAGAATTTAGAGTATATTTATATCGGAATTATTATGAATAATCCAAAAGCATTATCAACTTATTATTTCTTAGCAGATGAATTCTGTTTTTCTGATGAAGAATTATCAGAAATTTATAAGTCTATTCTATTTCAAGAAGCGGAAAAATATGCACCAGCAATTGCAAAGGAAAATTATAATATCCCTAGAGAAAGGCCAAATACATATGCTAGAAAACAAGAGATTAAGAAAATTGTTGGTCAAAAGAATTATAATATTGAATATATTTACACAGAACTTAGAAAACTATTTATTTTAAAGAAAAATTATGTAGTTGCTGCAACCAAAAAGATTCGTGATAAGATTTTAGAAATTACAAAATATGAATTATATGGAGAGATGAGTGTTGAGGAAGTTCAGAATGCACTTGATCAAATTGGTGTTACAGCAGGCTTAAGTCAATCTGTTTTAAATGCAGATGCAACAAATGCTTTGCTTACTAGAGATGGTAACTTGAGTAATGGTGCTAGTCTTCCATTCCCAATCTTAACAAAGGTATTTAAGGGATTAAGAAAAGGTGAGACAATGGCTTATGCAATGCCTTCTAACTATGGTAAAAGTAGGTTTACAATTAACATTGCAGCAAGATTAGCTTTTGTTGAAAAGAAAAAAGTTTTGATTATCTCAAACGAGATGAGTGAAGACAAAATGAGACTTTGCTTAATTACAACCGTTATAAATGATCCAGAAATTCAAAAATTACATAAACAAAAGATTACTAAAAATGAAGGAGAGCTTTTGGAATTGAAGTTTAAACCAGATGATCCAAAGAAGGCTCCTGTTGATGAAGAGGGATTTTTAATACAAGGAAAAGATGAAACAGATGAAATGTTTGTTGATAGATTATATGATGATTCAACAGAATTTCAACAAGTAGTAGCTGCAACAGATTGGCTTTCTGATCAGCTTAAAAATTCTATTTCATTTATCCATGTAACTGAGCACTCTAATGAAGATTTAAGAAAAATTATTTTAAATTATTATTATAAAGACAAAATTGAATATGTTTTCTATGATACATTAAAAACAGATATTGATAATATTGGTAATGGAGATGAGGTAAAGAAGACAGCAACAGTTCTTTCTAATATTGCTCAAAAATTTAAAATTTTTATTGGCTCTTCATTACAGTTATTGGAAAGTAATACATTACCTTGTAATTTGACAATTAATGATATGAGTGCGAGCCGTACAGTAAAAGAGGTTCTAGATACTCTTATGCTTATGAAACAAATTACGAATCAAAATTTGAAAAAATATGAATATTCAGATACAGAAACATTTGATGTATGTCATGATATTGAAAAACCTAGAGATGTTGATGTTAGACATTATGTTTGTGTTGTTGATAAAAACCGTGCTGGTGCAAAACCAATTGTACTATTTAGATTAAATCTTGCCTATAATAGATGGGAAGAATTAGGTTATGTACGAATGAAAGAATTGGAAGAAAATTAATGGAGTAGTATATGTACACAACTTGGAATGAACTAGAAGATAGTATAAAAAATTGTGAAAAGTGCAAACTTTGTGAGGGAAGAAAAAATATTGTTTTTGGCGTTGGAAATAAGAATGCGAAAATCATGTTTATAGGGGAAGGGCCAGGAGCAGACGAAGATGAGCAAGGAGAACCATTTGTCGGCAAAGCTGGGCAATTGATGAATAAGGCATTTGAATATATTGGGATTGATCGAAAAGAAGTTTATATTGCTAATATTGTTAAATGTAGACCACCTAATAATCGAAATCCAGAAGAAGATGAGGCAGCTGCTTGCTTAGATTATCTGAGGAATCAAGTTATTTTAGTAAAGCCAAAGATTATTGTTTTACTTGGAAGTGTTGCACTTCAAAATATTTTAGGAACAGAATATAAAATTACAGCAAGTAGGGGAAAGTGTTTTGTAAAAAAAGATATCAAATATTTTCCAACGTGGCATCCATCTGCAGTTTTAAGAGATGAAAATAAAAAGGTGGATTTTATTAGAGACTTATTAGTAGTTTATATGGAGAGTTTAAAAAATTAAGGAGCCATTTGGCTCCTTTTTAAAATCTTCTAGCAGTTACGTAATTATCTAAATAATATCCTGATTCTAGAGTGTCTATAACAACGCCTCTATTGGAATTTGCAGCATGAATGAAGTTTCCATCTCCAATATAAATTCCAGAATGTCCAATGGAATCTGATCCATAATAGCTAAATAAAACTAAATCTCCTGGTTGTAATTCTTCTTTACTGATTGGTGTTCCGTTGTCTGCTTGATCTGCAGCCACTCTATTTAAATTAATTCCGTATAATCCATAAATATATTTTGTAAATCCAGAGCAATCAAATCCTGTTTCAGGAGAAGAACCACCAGATACATAGCTATATCCTAGATAATCTTTAGCAGTTTCTATAATATCGCTAGAAACAGAAGATTCTGGAGTGGGCTCAGGTTCTGGCTCTGGAGTAGCCTCTGGAACTGGTTCAATTAATTGATAAACTGCAACATCTTCTATGACAGCATTATTAGATAAAGCATTTGATAATGCTTCGAAATTAGCTTCATCTGAAGCAGTTGCATCTGCTATTTTTTCTGTAACTTTATTATTTTCTTCTATAGTTTCAACGTTTTCTTCAGTTGTTTCTTCAGATGTTTCCTCAAGAGTTTCAATCTCAATTGCTTCTTCAGGATGAACCTTACTAAAATCAATTACTTCAGCTACTGTTTTTCTCTGATCTACAATACTGTATTTCCCAGTTGGTCTTATAATTTCATAATCTACAATAATCTTGACATCTGCAATTGCAACAATTGTAATAACTCCTATTGTTATTGCTTTTTTCAAAAAATTCATTTTCATTTCCTCTTATTTGTAAATTCGCCATAAGTATATATTTTTTTTCAAAAATTGTCAACTTTTTTAATTCTTTTTCATAAGATATATCAATAAAAATTGCTTTGTAAGGAAAAGGAGAGAAAAATGGCTAGAATTCTAGTGTATAACAATGATACGAATAGGATGCTTACATTTAATCGAAGTTTAAATCAACCAATGCCTTATAATACTGGTGGAACGCTTACTGTTAGAGAGTTTAGAGGAGGGAGTCAATCAGAGACATTATGGACTTCGTTAAGGTGCATGGAAGCGTGGAATAGTTTCCGCTATTTATATGGAAGAGGGATTTATGTAGGATTTGCTTTTAAAAGGCCTTGGGAAGGAGGACATAGTAGACTTTCTCAACATTATGCTGGACTCGCTTTTGATGTTGGGCAGAATTTAAGCCAATCAGGAAGAAATTCATTAAGAAATTTGGCTGCAAGTTCTGGAATTTGGAATTATGTAGAGCCCATTTCGCTAACACCAGAGTTGTAATGATACAACATAAACTCATATTAAAAACGCGGATAAATTGTTAAATCAAAATCCGTTTTTCTTGTTCCTTTTGGTTTATAGTATTCGATTTTTTCTATACAAGATTTTAATAATCTATTTTTTTGCTCTATGGTAGCATAAGGATATGTTTCAATTACGTTTTCTATTTCTGGTATGATTTGCTCCTGTCTAGTTTGTTTATTTTGATAATCTTTTTTTAGTTGATTTAGAGTATCTATTTTATCATTTAATTCAGCTATTTTAGAAGCTAATAATTTACTTCTTTCTAAAAAGATCTCATTTGTGTAAACACCTTGCTCTAGCAAATCATATAATTTTCCTTTTTGAGATTCGGTTTTTTCAAGTTCAGAATATAATTGAAGTATTTGATTGTCTGTGCTTGAAATCAAAGATTGTATTTCTGCTACTGAGGATGTCTTTTTGAGGTCTAATTTGTAATTATTGAGTATTATCTTAAGACTTTCAAAAATTCTTGCTTCTATTACGTCCTGGTGTGAACTAGCTACATCATGATTTTTACATTCAAGTCTAGCATATTGAGAAAAAGCAGAAGTGGCAAAATTTCTTTTAAGAGTTCCTCCACATACTTTACATTTTATAATTCCAGATAACGGATTTTTCAATTCGAGCTGGTCTTTAGTTCTAGTATCTGCTAATTGATGACTTTTATATATAGATTGCGCTTTTTGAAATATTTCTTCAGAAATAATAGCTTGATGAATACCATCTATAATATAAATTTCTGGCTCTGGATTTTTAACAGAAATAATCTTTCCAGAAGCATTCCTTTTTTTAATGGTTTTCTTATCTGTATAATGCACTTTTCCAATATAGGTTGGATTGGTTAGTATTTTCTGAATAGTAGTTTTATACCATTTTTTCCCATTTCCAGGTGTTGGTATATTTAATTCTTCCAAAAATCTAACGATATCTCCAAGATTTTTGCCATTGGTATACATTTCAAAAATTGTTTTTATAATTTGCGCTTTTTCTTCAACAATTTTGAAAGAAAAACCTTTTCCTTTTAATTTGATTTTTTCATATCCAAATGGAGCTTGATATACAGTTTTTCCTTCTTTAATACTAGATATAGTTCCGTTATGAAGTCTCCTTCTAATAGTTTTATATTCTCGCCTGGACATAAATAAGCCAAATTCAAAATATTCTTCATCGAATTCATTATTAGGATCATATACTTTAGTTGGAGTAATAATTTTTGTATTTGACCATTTAAACGTTTCTGCAACGATTCCTTGATCCATTGTATTTCCACGAGCTAATCTTTCAATTTCAACAACTAAAATGCCTTTGTATAATCCACTATCAACATCTTGCAACAATTCTTGCATTACTGGTCTTGCAGATATACTATCTCCAGATACGATTTCTTTATATATTTTTGAAATAATTAAATTTCTGCTTTTGGCTAAATCTAGCATAATTTTTTCATGCCTAGCTAGAGTTTCTCCAGCTCCCATCATTTCGGCTTCGACATCTTTTCTTGATTTTCTTAAATAGATTGCGTATTGTTCCATATTAGAACTTATTGAATTTGGCATAAAAAATACCTCCAATTTTCAAATAATTTTTAATAAATACTTGAAAAATGAAAGTAATTTATACTATAATAAATATGCAATCACTTTTCAAAGTGTATCTGTAGAGAAGATATTGTGTACTGACTGCGAATCTGAAACACAATTTCTTTTCTTTTTTTATTTTAAATAAAAACAACTGTTTTGTCAATATATTATTCATTCAAATAAATCATATCATCATTTGTAGAATTGTTTTCTAGTTCTTTCAAAGATTTTTTATATTCTTCTATGGTAGTATTATCATCTTTCATTAATTGTTTTCCATCATTAATTAGTTCATTAATAGTCTTTCCATACATTTTTTGATTTGTGTCGATATTTTCCATATCATTAAAAGAATCTATGTCTTCATATGCTTTAAATGAATAATACATAAAAGCATAAGTGTAATAGTAAAGATCATCAGAATCTTTATTATTTTCAGAAAAATTTTTTGAGATTTTATCAAAATTTTCTTGATTTAGTTTGATATTTAAATCATTATCAATTGGATTATATGATGTAGAAAATGTTTTTTCAGAAGAAGAATTTGTAAATAGATCTATTCCTTGTGACTTTAATCCAAAAAATACTCCAATAGCAATTGCTGCAATTAAAGCTAAAATGTATAAAAATTTATATTTCATAATTTACTCCTCTATTTTTTTATTTTTCTTCTTAATTCAACAACTTTTCCGATTATTTTAACAGGTAGATTCTCGATTTGTTCTTCAGTATATGTTATAGGATCATATAGAGGCATGCCTTTATCATCTAAAGAAGTGTTAAGCGGTTGTAATCGAATCGTTTTATTTTCTTCATTTTTAATAATTCTTTTAAAAGTTCCATCATATCCGATTTACCATAACGACACAATCATCGCCACTTTCACAATCATTAGTTTTCTCCAGGATAATAACGTCTCCGTCTAAATAGTCTGGATTCATTGAATTACCTTTGATTTTTAATCCGAAATATTGTTTACCACCTTTAAGCATATCTGCTGGAATTTCTTCTGTATCTATGATGTCCTCAATCATTTCCATAGGAACACCTGCAGGAATAGTGCCATACACTAAAACAATTGCAGACTTTGAATTATTTAAGATAAATTCCTGGTTATCATCTAACTTTGATAGTAATTCTTCAATGGAAATATTCATTGCTTTAGCAAGTTCAAGAGCCACCTCAGTAGTAACAGAATATGGTTTTCCATTTTTTGGATTATATACTTTTTCAAGAGTATTAATGTAAGAAGGGGATAGAGATGTTCTTGCTGCAAAAGCTCTTTGAGATAACTTGGGCTCAAAAGAATTTCTATAGTTTAAAATTATTTCTCCAATAAACATATTAACTCCTTTCATTATTAATATTGTACAATACATTGTGCAAAAAAACAATAGTTTTTGAAAAAAATTTAAAAAATTTGCACAAAATAGTTGACAAAAATAAAATTAAGTATATAATGTAATCACAAGTACAAAATATTGTGCAAAGAAAAGAGGTGAAAATATGCCAAACAGAGTAAAAGAATTTAGAGAAGAGGCTGGCTTGTCTCAAGAAGAACTTGCGAATATGTCAGGTGTTTCAAGAAATACAATTTCTTTAATTGAAACTGCTGCTAATCCAAATGTGACTTATAAAATTATGTATAGATTAGCAAATGCTTTAAAAAAGAAGGTTGGAGAAGTTTTTTTTGAAGATTAAGCACAAAATATTGTGCAAAGGAGGAATAAGAATGAAAATTGAATGCAGTGTAGATGAACTTATTAAGCTATCTAAAAATGTTGCAATTATAGATAAAGGAGTTGAAATTCCAAAGAAATGTCATAATTGCGAAAGCTTAAAACAAGTTCCAGGAGTGATAGCAACCAATGCTTTTTCTAGCGAAGAGGATGTTGAAAAGGCAATAGAAGATTTTATGAAAAACAATAATAAATTTTATTTTTCAAATGGATTAAAAGAGAGTTTTGACCAATTTATGGAGCGTTTTAGGAAAAATTGTAATTCATTTAGTAAGGCAATGGACGAACAAAACAATAAGAAAAAGCGGCTAGTATGCAAAAGTTAGTTATAGAGACAATCTTAAATTAATACTTATTAAGAGAGGTGGTGTAGTTGAAAGTAATGGAACTAAAACTAGAAGATGCAACAATTATTGTTGATGATTCATGCGTTGCTAAAAATGAAATTGAAAGGCAACAAAGAATAGAGATTTTTAACAATATTGGTTGTGAAATTTTAAATAGTCAAGGAGAGTAAACAAATGAAAAGAAGTGAAATAATAAAAATCAATTTAATACTAATGTTTTTAATGTTAGTAGTAGGATACGGAATAATGGCTTTAATAGGATTTATAATGAATTTAAGTATTCCTATTCCAGTATTAATTATTATATTCTGCTACGTTTTATATATTATTTTAAAAAATGTAATAGAAAGGAGGATATAAAAATGAAAGGCTTGATTATGTTTATAGCATTTCTAATATTTTTAATATTCGTAATGCTGTGGTTTTGTCTAAAAGTATCAAGCAAAGCTTCTAGAATGAAAAATTATGCATGGAGATACAGATATTTATACAGAAATATAGCAAGAAAGTATAATAATTTATCAAATACTTTTATAGAACAAAAAAATACACTAGACATCGACCGCAAATCAGACATCTAGTGAAAACAATCGTATAAACAAGTGTTTTAATTATTATATTACAAAATATTAAAAAAGTCAAGGAGATTTTATGGAGAAGGAAAAGAAAGGATTCGTGATGTACCTAGACTATGAAGAACACTTTAAATTATTATCTGATGATGAGCTAGGACAATTATTGAGAATCATTTACGAATTTGAAAGAACAGGAAAAATTCCAGTTATTGAAAACAAAACAATTGCTATGGCATTCTCCTTTATAGGATCCCAGTTAGAACGTGACAATCAAAAATACGAAGAGACAATAAAAAAACGAAAGGCTGCAGGAACAAAAGGCGCTGATTGTAGATGGAATCTAAATAATACTAGAGAGTTAACAGGTGCTAAAACAGATATGGCAAAAATGGCAAATGCTAAATTTGCTATGGCAAAGAATAGCAAACGCACAAACAATATAGCAAAAATGGCAGATACAGAAACAGATACAGATAAAGATAAAGATAAAGATAAAGATATACATAGTGAGGAGATTATAGCTGATGATGTTGCTGTAAAAGAAATATTGAATTATTTAACAAAAGATGGACAACCTAGACCACCAGCAGCAGTTTTACAGCCACTCTTTGAATTTAATTTGCCAGTTCCGTTAATTATTGCAGCTTTTAATACAGCAGCTTTTAGAGGCCATAACACATTAGATTATGTTTGTGGAATACTTCGAGGCTGGAAAGAAAAAGGTTTCAAAACACTCGAAGAAGTAAAGAATGAACAAAAGATTCTTGTTAATGCTGGGAGAAGAAATGGGAAAGAAAAGGCAATAAAGTCATTTGAATTTGAACATGATTGGGATGAGGAAGCTTTTAAGGAAATGTATGATAATTGAGGTGTAAAGTATGGTAACAGGTGAAAAGATTGAAGAATGGGCCAAAAGGAAAAAGATAGAAGTGCACGATGCTCTAAAAGAAGGAACTAAAGAAAAGTCACATCAATACTGGATATGTGATTATTGTAGATCTGCAATAGTTATTAGACCAGAAAACAACAGAATGTTCCAAAATGGCGGAGAATTTGATTTACCAGCTTCAAGAACAGGAAGAGGCAAATTAAGAGTTGTAGCACATAGTCAATGTCTTAATAAACTGCTAAAAGAATTAGATATCTATAGAGAAAAAGAGGCCAAAAAATGAAGTGTAAACATTTTTCTATTCATTCTCGAAAATATGAGAAATTTAAATATTGCAGGAAATTAAAACATGAAATTAATACTTGTGAAAATTGCAAATTTCGAGAATATGCTGAATATAAGCCGTTAAAGAAAAAAAGTAATAAACTTGCAAAATTGGAGAGAGGCAGAAAAAGCATTTTAACTAAAAACATGAAAGATTGCTACTTGTGTCCGCCGTCTAGGAAGAAAAAAGCAACAAGCATACATGAAATATTTAAAGGATCTAACAGATTGCAAAGTATTAAAAATGATTTTTGTGTTCCACTTTGCGATGATTGCCATAGACATACAGAAGAATGTTATGAACTTCTAAATTTCTTGCAAAGAGAATGTCAAAAAGAATTTGAAATAAATCATACAAGAGAAGAGTTTATGAAAATAACTGGAAGGAATTTTTTGTAATTATGGAAAAATTCAATGGAAAAAAGTGCCAAACTTGTATTGGCTGTGAATTAATGAATACAAGAGGCTTCAAAGGTAAGACAGATTGCAAATTTTATATTAGCAGATTTAATGAATTAAGTAGTAATATGACTACTCAAGAAATTTACGATAATTTTGGAGAACATATTCCAAGAATAGATTAGGAGACATTATGACAAAAGAAGAACGAGCAGAATATATGCATAAATATAGAATAGAACATAAAGAAGAATTAAAAGAATATGTACGAAAATATAGGCAGGAACACAAAGATAAATTACAGCAAAAAGCTCAAGAAAAAGCAATAAAATATCTTAAAGAAAAAGGTGTTGATTTAACAGAAACTGCAATAAAACGTGCAATGAATTTCTTGAATAAAACTCCAGAGATGATTGAAAAAGAGAAAAGGTTGAGAGAGCAACATTTTATGCATCAAATGAATACATTCTTGAAACAAAATGAAAAACATGGAAGGAGACAATTTTGATATGGGAAAAATTGTGATAAAAACTGAAAAAATAGATGAAATGATAAAGAGTGTTAAACACGCAACTGATAATACAGGATTGTATCTAGGAGAATTTAACGGAATTTGGCTAAAAGCTGATGGAAAATCAGAAATAACAATGATAACATGCGATGGACATAGACTTTTTATGAATAAATGTAAAGTTGAAAAATGTACAAAGTTTAATGTAGTTATTCCAGTAATTAAGATTCCAAAAGATGTTGCAGCTATAACGATAATTGAGACAAGGTTAGATTTTGTTAGCTTTGATTTTGGAAATGTGAAAATGACATATAGAAGTCATAATCCAGAAAGATTTGAAAAACTTGAAATAGATAGTTTTTTAAAAAGAGAAAACAAATTTTCAATTTGTGTAAATCCAAACTATTTAAAAGATGCACTAAAAAATATGAATAATATGATTGAATTAAAATTTGGTAGAAGTGATACAGACGGAATAATTATTCAAGATTGTACAAATGAAAATGAAATTAAATATGTACTTCCAATGAGAAAAAATAGATATTCATATTAAAAGGAGAGAATAGATTATGTTAGAAATACAAGGAACATTTTACAATATATCAGATATAAGGAAAATCGAAAGAAATGCTTATAATAAAATAATAATTACATATAAGAATGGAGATACCGAACTAATCGATAGGTATTTTGATGATTATGAATTCAATAAAATAATTGATAGATTCAAAAGAGGTTAATATGAAGAAAATTGTAAGATTTTTAGAAAAAATTAAACAAAAATTCTGCAAGCATCAAAATACATGTTATCAATATCCAGACAAAATATTATGGATATGTAAAAGATGCGGATATAGGAAGGAGTTGATATTTGATGGGATTGGTATCAAAATTATTTTCAAGGGAAAGAAAAGAAAAGGAATTAAAATCAGAAATCATTGTAGTAGATGATAATAAAGAGCTACCTGATATTAGAAAAATAGCTGTACCAGATTTGAAACAATATTTAATACAAGGCTATGCAGAAATTAGAGAAATAAAGGCCAAAAATCAAGAATTGGAAAACAAATTAGAAGAGGCCCAAAAAAACAAGGAATTATATGAGGCAACTTTAGTTACATTGAATGAATTTAGAAATAGAGACAAAGAAAATAAACAAGAAATATCAAAATTACAAGCTAAAAAAGATGATTTAGTAAAGCAAATTGATAACAAAACAGAAATAATTAATAATTATAAAATTAGAGAAAATGAATTGTGTAGAAGAGAGAACGAAAGAGATATTCAAGACACTATAATCGCAAATAATGCTGTAAAGGAATATAAGCAAAAATTAATAGATAAAATTTCAAACACAAAAGGCAACATTAGTAAAAGTACACTTATAAATCTTATAGAAGGGATTAAATAGGACATGCATTTGTTAAAGATAAAAGATGATGTAGATTTAAAAGAATTGGAAAAATTTGGATTTAGCTATAATAGAATCTATGGTGGGTATACAAAAAAAGTTTATTTAAAAAATGATTCAGATGATAAAAATTTTTATGTAATTCGTGAAAATTCAAGAATAATAAAAATTACTCGATTAGACGGAAAATTAGACGATACTTTATATGATCTAATACAAGCAAATCTGGTAGAAAAGGTTGGTGAGAAAAATGTTTAAAAGTTTAATTTATGTATGGGAAACAAGAATAAATAGATATACAGATATAGAAGATATTGAGGCAGGGTTAATATTAACACCTATAGCAATAGTTGTAGATATTCTAACGATAATTTTACATCCGTTAGCTGTATTGATTTTTAAAATTTTAAAGAGAAAGAAAGTGATTGATTAAATGGAAAATGTAGGGAAGAAAGCCAAAAAAACTGAATTACTAAATAAAGAAGAAAAAGAAATGCTGGAATATTTTGAACATCAAATTAAAATAGGTAAAATAACGATGAAAACTCATGAAGAGGATGAATTTGTTGGAATTGGGACAGATGAAGATATTTCTAAAATGCGATATTGTAATTTGGTAAAAATTAGAAATTATATATCAAAGCTTCAAATAGAAAATGATAATTTAGAAGAAATAATAGATGAGAAAGACAAATTATTAGCAGCAGCAATTGCATTATTAATCAAATATGGTGGTTATAAAAATTGTAGTTATAATGATATATTAATGATACTTAAAGAAATAACAGCAAAAATGCCTGGAAACGAAGATAAAGCTATATATAGTCATTTTAAAGAGATCATGCTTAATGATAATAAGAAAAAAGAATTGTTGAATTTGATAGCGAAAAATCCAGATTTACCATTTGTATTTTTTGTGAATAATGGAGAAATTGATAATGATTATGGAAGTACAGTATTCGATACATTCACAAGTTATATCTCTGAAATATATATTTTTGATGGACCATACGGAGAGGGAGAATATTCCGATGATTTTGATTATGTTGTAGAAGTGTATTCAGATAGGTTTGCAGATGATGATAAATACAAAGACTTATCCGACAAAGAATATGAACAAGCAATAGAAAAGTATGTCAATGAAAATGTAAAACACTATAAAGCAATAGTTGTAAATGTGTGGTGAAAAAATGGGAGATGACATTGAAGATAGCATTTTATTTGCTGAAATTAATAACGGAAGTTTTGAGAGTGTTGGAATTTCTGAAATCCCGAAATTTGATATAAAAATAAATATTGAACAAGAAAACATTAGTATTATGGACAAAGTAGTTGAAATACCAATTTATACAAAGCTAGAAAGAAAACATATGATAAAAATTGGAATCCAACATATTACAAGAAAAAGATTTATAAAATTATTGATGGGACAACAGGTACAAAAGAGAGATGCAGAAAAAATAGCAAAATTCTTTTTCAATATACAAGGATACTACAGATATTGCGATGTTACATTATCAATAATTGTATTTAAGCAGTCTCAACTCTTAAAATGTGGAACGAGTGATAAAAAACCGGTCAGTTTTGTAAAATCAATGGAGGCGAAAAAATGAAAATAATATTTTATGCATATGAATACATAAATTCTGATAAAAAACAAAGATGGATAAGAATAAATATAGAAAATAAAAGTTTCTTAACAGACGAAATATATAAGAGAGAAACAAAATTTACAATATCTTGCTATGGCTTTGGCTGCTATGAATTAAAAGATTATAGAGAACTAGAAGACTTACAGAGATTTTTAGTTAAAAGAGGATTTCAACAGGAAGAGGTGGTTGAAGAGAGTGACTAAAGAAATTGTTAGTTATTGTATTATATATTGGCTGTTAATGTTTTTATACATAGCAGCAAGATTAGAAAATAATAAAAAAATTCAAGCCTTTTCAATATATGTAATATTTTTAAGCACGATATTATTATTAATTGAAATAGATTGAAGAGATTAAAAATAGGAGGAATAAAACTATGGCCAAGAGAGAAAAAAAGAATAAAAAAAATAAGAAAATAGAAAAATTTTACAATAGAAAAATTGCACGAAATATATGTAGATTAATAATCAAAATGGATAGTGTTAGAAGGCCTAACAAAGCAATGCACTTTTATTGGAGCGATTTAAAAGAAGGAAGAATTAGAATATAACAAAAGAAGGTGGTTTTTATATGAGCAAACTTAGTGAAGAGGATAAATTGAAAATTGGGATAGCTAAAGACGAGTTGAAAAAATATAGAGACAATAGAATGTATCTTCAAGAAAAAAAGAATGATTTGGAAGAACTTGAAAATATGGTTACAAGTACAACAGCAAAATGGTCAAAGACAAAAACTACGAATAGCGGATTTTCAAGTGATAAATTTTCAAGCTATATGGAAAGAGCTGAAGCAATTTATGAAGAAACATCAAAGAGACTAGAAGAGTTGCTAGTTAATAAATTTTTAATTGATGATAAGATAGATAAGATGTCATATCCATATAGAGATGTATTATTTTTAAGATATTCAAGATGTTATTCCTGGAGAGATGTAGCTCAAAAGGTAGGATATTCAGAACAGGATATTTACACAAAACATGGACAAGCATTGTTAATATATGCAAATTTATAAAAGAACAGAGTTAAAACTATTGAATAAGAGTTTTGAATTGTGTTTTAATTATAATGAGCACAGAGATAAAGAAGTAGCTTTCATAATATCTCCTTAATGTTTTGGATAGCAGTAATTCACATCGAATTGCTGCTATTTTTATTTTAAAGAGTGAATGAAGAGAAAGGATGAATCATGGAAAATAAAAATGTTAAAAAAATCATTTTAAAAGAAGATGTAAAAATAATCGAGGATGGAGCAGTAAAAAAATACAGAAAAAATCAAAGAGTAGATTTGAATGAGAATACTGCTAAGAATTTAGTAAAAGAAGGAAAAGCAGAATACGTTAAGCAAGAAAAGAACGGAGAAGAGGCATCTAATTAATGCTAATGTCTAATTTCATCTATGTTATAGATGGAGTAAAATACATAGATAAAAAGAAATTCTATAATAGTATTATTTGGAAACATAAAAGAGCTTGTATATTAAAGCGAGATGGTAACATGTGTCAACATTGCAAATGGTATGGAAAAAGAACAGATGCGGACACAGTACATCATATAAAACATTTAGAGGATTTCCCAGAGTTAGGATTAGAAGATTCAAACTTAATTAGCTTATGTAATAGTTGTCACAATAAAGAACATCCAGAGAAACGGAGGAAGAAGATATTGATTACGTTAGTGAGTGGTTATCCAGGATCTGGAAAAACAACGTATGTATTAGAACATAAAAAGTACAACGATGTTATGTTAGATTTAGATATATTATACAAAGCATTAACAAACAATAATATGTATGAAGAGCATAAAGAAAAAAATATAGTAGAGTATATAAATGATTTAATGAGAGCAACAATATACAAAGCGAAAGAATATAAATTTGATGTATGGTTTATAAGATGTATGCCAAATGATATAGAAGTAGAGATACTAAAAGAAAATAATGCGAGATGTATTCAGATGAATGTAGATAGAATAGAATGCAAGAAAAGATTAATAAAAGATAAAAGGTTAACAAAAGATTTTGAATTTATATGTAATAAAATAGATGAAGAGAGAAAGAGAGTGTGGAATAATACCCCGCCCTCTTTTAATTTTTAAAAACAAATTCAAAGGAACGGCGCAGGATAACTTTTTCCACACACGGCAAATTTTAATAAATTTTTTGGGAAAGGTGGTGGGGTAATTTGGCAAGAAAAAAAATTCGAGCTGAAAGTTTTAAAAATCAGATAATTGCAGAAATGAAAAGTCTAGGAATTTATAAGCCAGAATTTATGCAAATAATTGAAATCTATTCCGGTTTATTAGAACAATATGAGAGATTGAATGGTCAGTTTATCAGAGATGGAATGAATTATGAAATAATAACTGGAGTTGGCGGAAGCAAGAAAGCTCCTATTGTTGCGACGCTAGAAGTTTTGAGAAAAGACATTTTAAATTATGCGAATCAGCTTGGATTGACAGTTAGAGGCCTAGAAAATATTTCAACTGAAAAGCCAAAGAAACAAAGCAAATTAGAAAGTGCATTAGCCGAATTATCATCATCTAAAAATAACAAGAAAAAATGATTCCAGAAAAATATGCATATCGTTCAGAAGTTATGAAATATGCAAAAAGTATTGTTAATGGAAAGAAAATTGCCTGTGTCGAAACAAAAGAAGCTGCGCAAAGATTTTTAGATGATATAGATTCGAAAGAGTTTGATGTTAATTTTACTGATGCAGATTTTGTTATAGGTATTATTGAAAAAACTTTTGTCCATATAAAAGGGCCAAAGAAAAATCAGCCATTATTACTAGAGCCATGGCAAAAGTTTATAGTTTACAATTTGCTTGGCTTTTATATCAAAGGAACTGATGAAAGAAGATTTAAAGAAGCTTTTATTTTTATTCCTAGAAAAAATGGAAAAACAACATTTGTTTCAGCTCTATCATGGGGCTTAGCTTTATTAGAAAGAAAAACAGGATCTACGATTTATATTGTAGGAAATGTTCTGAAACAAGCGCTTCAATCATTTGAAATATTAAAGAAAAATATCTACCAAATGGAAGGTGGAGAAAAAGAAGCTAAAGAGGAATACAGAATTTTAGACAATAATCAAGAGCATTCTATTTCAAAAAGTTTTTATAATGAAGCTGGTGAAGAAGATGCTTCAATCAAATTAGAGGCTCTTGCATCTAATCCAGATAATCAAGATGGTTACAATTGTAATATTGCAATTTGTGACGAGATGCATGCATATAAAACATCTGAAAAATATTATGTTATTAGACAAGCAATGAAAGCTTATAGAAATAAACTTTGTATAGGTATAACTACCGCTGGAAAAAACATGAATAGTTTTTGCTACCATAGATTAGATTATTGCCAAAAAGTATTAAAAAAACAATTTGAAGATAAACAATTATTCATATTCATTTGTAAGGCTGATCAAGATGAAAAAGGAAATGTTGATATAACAGATCCGAAAGAACAAGAAAAAGCTAATCCAAATTATAATGTTTCTGTAAGAGCTCAAGATTTGATGGATGAAGCTTTACAAGCTAATAATGATGTTACGGCTAAAAATCAATATTTAAATAAATCTCTAAATGTTTATACTAACGAACTAAATAAATATTTCAATATTGCATTAGTCCAGGCTTCAGATGCAAAATACAATTGGACAATAGATGAATTGGCAAAAATGCCTATAAAATGGTTTGGTGGCGCAGATTTATCTATAGAGTGGGACTTATCAGCTACTTGTTTATACGGAATTTACAATGATATTGATATTATTATTCCACAAGGTTATATGCCTAGAATAAAAGCTCAAGAAAAAGCTGAAAAAGACCAGATTCCATTTTTTTGGTGGGAAGAACAAAAATGGTTGACAATATGCAATTCGGAAACAATAGAACCTGAAGAATTGGTTAAATGGTTTGTTCTGATGAGGAATAAAGGTTTTAAAATTCAAGAAGTGCGTTTTGATAGGTATAAATCTCGAGATTTTGTTGCAAGTATGGAAAAAAATCATTTCAATATGGTTGATCAAGATCAACATTATTGGAAAAAATCAGAAGGATTTAGAAGAATTGAGAAACAGATATTAAAAGAGAAACTATATTATCTTCACAGTAAAGCATATGAATATTGCATTGGAAATGTTAGAGGAATAGAAGATTCTGAAGATAGAGTTAGATTTGAAAAAAATGATAGCAATTCTAGAATTGATATTTTTGATTGCTCGGTTTCTGGAGCAAAAGGAGCTTTGGAATATAAGGCCAAAGCAGATAAAATTAAAGGCTGGTTTTAAAGAGGAGGTGAGAAAATGAGTTGGTTTAAGAAAAAGAGAGCTGAAGTAAAAAAAGTGAGTTTATCAAACTATTTTATTGATCCAAGCATTTATCAAAACCTCTGCGATAATGGTTATAGCAAAATATCAGATAATGCCGAGGTGCAAATTTGCGTTAATAAAATTGCGGATTTGATTTCTAATATGACAATAAAAATGATGGAAAATGCTGAAAATGGCAACAAAAGAATTAAAGATGGATTAAGTAGAAAAATGGATATAAATCCAAACAATTTGATGACCAGGAAAAATTTTATTTTTCACATTGTAAAAACAATGTTTTTATATGGAGACGGAAATTGTATATGTTTTCCACATTTTATTACCAAAGAGGGGAAAGTCTTGCTTGATAATATAGACTTTTTTGATATGTCACAAGTTACATACAATAAGAGCTATACATCATATAGCATTAATTATAAAGGCAAGGAATATTTTCCAGATGAAGTGCTGCATTTTGTTTTAATTCCATCTGAAAGATGTCCTTTTGTTGGAAAAGGATATAGTAAAATTGCAATAGATACAATTAACACTTTGAAACAAGCTGGAGTTACCAAAAAAGGCTTTATGGGTAGTAAGTTTATGCCGAATGTAATCATAAAAGTTGATGGTACAACAGAAGAGCTGTCAACAGAAGATGGAAGAAATAAGATTTTAAATAGCTATATTGAAAATACAGAAGCTGGAAAACCTTGGATTATTCCATCAAGTTTAATGGAAGTAGAATCTATCAAGCCACTGTCATTACAAGATTTAGCAATAAATGATAGCATAAAAATTGATAAAAAGACTGTCGCTAAAATTTTTGATGTGCCAGGATTTTTAATTGGAACGGATGACAAGTTTGATAAAGATGAACAGAACTATTTTGTTGATACAAGAATAATGGGGATTGCTCAAAATATTCAACAAGAATTCACACGAAAATTATTAGATTCTCAATCAAGATTTTTTGAATTTAATCCAAGAAGCATTTATGCATATAACATAAAAGATTTAGCTGATATTGCTGGAGACTGGAGAGGAAAAGGCTTAATGACTGGTAATGAAGCAAGAGATTGGATTAAATTAGAGCCAAAAGAAGGACTTGATGAATTATTAGTATTGGAGAATTATATTCCTACTGATAAGGTCGGAGAGCAAAAAAAATTAAATAAGGAAGGTGGTGAGGAAAACGATGAAGAGAAATGATTTTCAAAATCAGAGAAGAGGAATGCAGACCACTTTTCACATTAGATCTAAAGAAGAAAATAGTCCAGATGATGAAAAATGCATCGAGGGCTATTTTGCTTTATATGAAAATGAAACAGAGCTTTGGGAAGGATGCAGAGAAATTATTTCAAAAGGAGCTTTTTCTAATACGATAACTAAAAATGATGTTAGAGCCTTGATAAATCATGATACAACATTAGTTTTAGGAAGAACTAAAGCTGGAACTTTAGAATTAAAAGAAGATGATAAAGGATTGTTTGGAAGAATCAGAATCAATCCTAACGATTCTGATGCAATGAATCTATATTCTAGAGTAGAAAGAGGAGATGTTGATCAATGTAGTTTTGGCTTTAATATCATTGATGAAGATTATGAAGAATTAGCAGATGGATCTGTTAGATTCAGAATCAATGAAATAGATTTGCAAGAAGTAAGTTGCTGTACTTTTCCAGCATACGAGGACACTTCTATTCAGGCTAGAAAAAAGGATTTTGAAAAAGCAAAGGGAGAAATACAAGAAAGAAGTTTTGATGCTCAAAAAAACAAATTAAAGAAAAGATTGGAGGATTTAAAAAATGCTTAAACAATTAAAATTAAAAAAAGAAATCGAACTAAAAAAGAGAGAACGAGAAGCAATTCTTGCTAAAGAAAAAGAACTAGAAACTAGAGAGGCTGACCTTGAAAAAAGTTTAGAAGAAGCTGAGAATCAATCTGATTTAGATTTAGTTAATGAAGCTGCAAATGAACTTGAAAAAGAAAAACAAGATAACAAAGAAAGCAAATCTAAAATTGAAAAAGAGATTGAAGATTTAGAAAAAGAATTAAAAGACACTGAAGACAAGGCTGAGGATGTCAAAACAAAAGATGAAGAGGAAAAAGAAGAAGAAAAAAGAGATAATAAAGAGTTTGAAAGGGGAACTGAAAACATGAGAAAAGGTAGTAAATATGTAAACAAATTGACTAGAGAACAAAGAAAAGAGTATGTTAAAAGAGAAAATGTAAAAAAATTCTTAGACAATGTAAGAATTGCTGTTAAACAAAGAAGTATAACTGGTTTGGAAATGACAATTCCAGAAGAGATGATGGAGTTAATTACAGATAATATTGGTAATTATTCTGTATTTTATAATTTGGTTAATTTAAGACCAACAGGTGGAAAAGCAAGAGCTAATATTATTGCAGAAGCAGTTGAAGCTGTATGGACAGAACAAAAAGGAATGATTAATGAAATTTCTGAAAGTTTAAGCCAAGTTGAAGTAGATGGTTATAAAGTGGCTGGATATGTAGGAGTAGATAATTATGTTGAAGAGGACTCAGATGTTGATTTATCTGTTTTAATTGAAGACTTATTATCTGAATCAATTGCTATTGCAATTGATAAAGCCGTTCCTTATGGAAAAGGAAAAGATTCACATATGCCTACTGGTTATGTAACAGCTTTAAATGCAGATGACACATTGAAAGTATCAAATATCAAGACTTTAAGTCAAGCTAATACAAAATTGGAAAATATTATTGCAGAATTTAAGAATATCGAAAGAGGAGTAAGTAATAGAGGAAAAATTACTGTTGTAATGAATGAAAAAACTTGGTTAGGAACAATTCTTCCAAAAACATTAGCAACAAATTCAGCTGGTGCTTATGTTAGTGCTTCTCAAGGAGTATTCCCTGCTACTGGATATGATGTAGAATTCTGTAATCAAATTCCAGAAAATGAAATTCATGCAGGAGATTTCACTAAATATTTACTAGCTGAAAGAAAAGGAAAGAAATTTTCAACTTCTGCAGAAGCTGAATTTGTTAAAGATATTACATTATTTAAAGCAACTGCAAGATATGATGGTATTCCATCAAGAAAAGGAGCATTTGTTGTTATTGGAATTAATGGAACTACTCCACAAGTGGAAGCAACATTTGCTCCAGATACAGCTAACGCAGAGCCAGAAGAGGAAGAAGGCGGCGAAGGATAGAAAAAATGAGGTGATAGAACATGCTAGATCCTTTAAAAATGCTAAAAAGCGATTTAAGAATTTTGCATGATAAAGAAGATGAATATCTAAATTTTAGAATTTCGGCTGCAAAAAAAGAAATTGAGCGAGAAGGTATAAAGCTAGATTTAGATGAAGTTGATCATGTATTGATAGTTTCTGATTATGCTGCTTGGCTTTATAGAAAAAGAAGTCAAGAAATAGCATTTCCACAAAATTTAAGAACAAGAATGAATAAGTTGTTAATATCACAAAAGGCAGGGAAAAAGAATGGCTGATGATGAAATTTTATTGAATGATGGAATCTTGAAGATTTATAAAGTTAATCCTGGAAAAACAGAAACTGGAAAGCCAACAAAGGAGCTAGAGCTCCTTTGTGAAGCTTGGTTTTCTGATATTAACAATAGTATATCTGAGTTCTATTCGGCAAAACAAGCTGATGTTGAAATTGAAAAAAGAGTTGAAATACTTCAAAATAAAGAAGTAAGCTCGAAAGATATTGTCGAAATAGATAATAAACAATATAGCGTCGGCAGAATTTACCATGGATATAATAAAGATGGCATTCCTATTACGGATATGACATTAGAAAAGGTTGTGAAGAAAGCATGAATTTGAAAGAATTTTACAATTTAATTAAAGATGTTTGCTCTACGAGCCATTATGAAAGTGATGAAGAAGATTTTCCTAGGCAAGTTTATTCAGAATATGCAACAAATTATGATTATGCATCTAATATCGGATACACAAAAAAAGTTTCAATCAATTTAAGTCACTATAGTAAAGTTGAATTTGATGAAACTGAATTGGAATTAGAAAGAATTTTATTAGAAGCTAAAGATGTTTCCTTTGCTAAAGAAACAAATTATGATCATGAAAATAAAGTTATTGAAAATTTTTATGATATCGAAATTTCTGAAGAAATGAAGTTATAGGAGAATATAAATGTCTTTTCATAAAGCAAGTAACAAAAGTAGCATGTTTGATGACGGCTTCATGAAGCTAAATGATGAATTAGAAGAACTAATAAAATGGGCCGATAATGACAGAATAGAATCGGCACAAGAAACAGGCGCAGAATATTTAGTTGAAAAAGTTCATCAACTTTCTAAACCAAGAAGAACTGGAAAAACTTTAGAAAGTGTTACATATGAAAAAAATCCTTCTGAAAAAAGTACTGATGTTGGATGGAGTAGTTATCATGGTCCAATCGTTGAAAAAGGACATTATGCTGGACCAAGAACTTCTAGAAGTAAAAAGAAAAACAATAAAGAAACAAGGAATTATGTGCCTGCGCAACCGCATGTATATCCAACGTATAAAAATGAAAAAGAAAAAATTACACAAAAAATGATAAAAAAGTTGAGAGGAGAATAAAAATATGCCAGAAAATCAAATTAAACAAAATAAACCTTTTAGAAATGTAGGTATAGGAAATCTATACTATGCATTTGCACAGCAAATTGAAAATTTGCTTTTTGAAAATATAATTAATAAAGCCCCAGTGCTTAAAACTATGGGGACAACAGAAGATTCTAACTTTGAGCAAGAATATGCTTCAAATGTTGTTTACGATACAGATGAAAGTGTATCTGGAATCCAACTTTCTATCAGTGCAATAGCTTTTAGTCCAGCTCACAAGGCTAAAATGAAAGGTCATACTGTTCAAGGCGGATTTATTAAAAAGAATGTAAATGATGTTGGAGCTTATTTTGCAATTGGAGTTGTTTATCCAAAAAAATCTGGACATGCAACTTATACTTGGTATCCAAAATGTAAGTTAACAGAAATGTCAAACGATGCACAAACAAGAGATAGTGGAGGAATCAATTCTCAAGACAAGTCTTTAACAATTTCTGTTTTACCATATACAGAAGATGGAGACTATTCAGTTGAATATGATACAGAGTTGTTAGAAGAAGGTGCAACAGTCCTAACAGAAGATGAATTCTTCAGTATTGTTAGAACAGAATTTCCATCATAAAGGAGATAAAATATGAATGATGTTGTAGAAAATGCTGCTGTTGTAAAGAAAGAGTACAAATTAGCAAGTGGGAAAATTCTAGAAGTAGGAGTTAATTTTAGATCATTATTACTTATGACCTCATATCCTAATGGTGGATTTGAAGGTTTACAAAAGATTATGAAAAAAGAAAATGATAATATGCAAGAAAAAATTGAAGCTTGCGGTTATATGATATATTGTTTAATTCGTTCTGCAGGTCAAGAAGTAACTGTTGAAGAGGCTCAAATGATGATTGGTGTAGAAGATATTGGAACATTATTTGAAGTTTTTGAAGATTACAAAAAAGCTATGGAACAATTTGAAAAAAAAACGAAACCGAAGAAATCACAGAAATAGAATGGTCAAAATTAATATTTAATTCTAAGCAAATGGGATTCAGTCTTGAAGAATTTTGGGACATGAATCCTGTTTTATTTTATTTACTTGTAGATCAATACAATAGAAGTAATAATTCTGCAGTAGATACAAAATGCACAGACAAAAAAATATATTATAAGGAGGACTTATAATATTATGGCCAATGATAATATTAAAGAAGTAGGATTAAAATTTAAAATAGATGGTGGAGTTGAATTCCAAAAAAACATCAAGCAGATAAAAAGTGAAATGGACCTAGCTTCTGCAGAATTTCAAAAAGCAACTTCTGCAATGGATAAAAATAGAGATTCTATGGATTATCTGATAGAAAAACAGAAGTTGTATCAAAAACAGGTAGATCTTCAGAGACAAAAAGTAAACACTTTATCCTCTGAATTAGAGAAATTAAGTGAAGATGAAGAGAAAAATGCATATGCAATTGCAAAGAAGAAATTAGAATTAACAAAAGCTGAAACACAACTTAATAAATATGAAAAATCATTAGATGAAGTGAATCAAAAATTAAGTACATCAGCTAAAGAAAATCAAGAATTAGAAAAAGAATTAAAAGATTTAGGGGCAGAATTAAATCAGGTAAAAGCTAATTATGACAAAGAACTCTCTGCTCTTAAGGAAAATGCAACTCAAACAGAAAAATTAACTGCAAAGAAAAAGTTATTAGAAGAACAAGAAAAAATTCAAGAAAAAACTGTTGAAGATTTACAAAAGCAAATTCAATTGCTAAGTGAAGATGAAGAGAAAAATGCAGATGCAATTGCAAAGAAGAAATTAGAATTAACAAAAGCCGAAACTGAGCTTAACAATTACAAAAAAGATTTGCAAAATACAACAGATGAATTAAAGAAGCATTCTAAAGTTACTGATGAAATCTCTCAAAAATTATCTAGCTTTGGGGGAAAATGTACTGAAATAGGCAAGAAACTTTCTGTTGTCTCTGCTGCATTTGCTGCAGTTGGTGCTGCATCTATTGCTGCTTTTAACGAAGTAGATGATGGAATGGACACAATTGTTAAGGCAACAGGAGCAACAGGGGAAAGTGCCAAAGAATTAGAAAAAGTCTATAAAGAAGTTGCTGGAAAAATCAAAGGAGACTTTAATAGCATTGGTGGAGCTATTGGAGAAATCAATACAAGATTTGGATTTACAGGGGATGTTCTTGAAAAATCGTCAGAAGATTTTTTGAAGTTTGCCGAAGCCACTAATACAGAAGTGGTGACTGCTGTTCAAGGTGTTGCTAAAGCAATGGCTTCTGCTAATATACCTGCAACAGAGTATAATTCAATTTTAGATTATTTAACTTCAGCAAGTCAAGTTACAGGGATAGGAGTAACAACTTTAACGGGAACTCTCTCTTCAAATGGTGCAACATTCAGAGAGTTAGGATTTGACGTTAAAGATACAATTGCGTTTTTATCTAATTGTGAGGCTCAAGGTTTAGATACTTCAGTTGCTATTACAGCAATGAAGAAAGCTACTCAAGCATTCACAAAAGAAGGAAAAGATGCTTCAACTGGTCTAAAAGAGTTAATTGATAGAATTAAAAATGCAAAAGATAATACAGAGGCTATGTCAATTGCAACAGATTATTTTGGAAGCAAATCAGCAACTGAGATGACAGATGCAATTAGAAATGGCCGTTTTGAATATGAAGAGTTATCAAAAACT
>JAFUWA010000041.1 GCA_017477355.1 Clostridia bacterium | reverse complement strand
ATAGAGGAGTTGGTGTTGATAATGAGAATATCGTAATTGCTCCAGCAATCTTAGAAGCAATAAAATCTTCAATGGCAGGCTATACTGCAGAAGAATTAATTACAAAAAGAGCTGAAGTTTCAAATCAAATTCAATCAACATTAATGGACAAGATTTCTGGAAGAGGATTTACAATTACAGAATTTAATATTACAAATATTGATTTCTCAGAACAATATGATCAAGCAATTGAAGCAAAAGCTGTAAAACAACAAGAAGTTGTGACAGCACAAGCTGAACTTGAAAAACAACAAATTCAAAACGAAAAAGAAATTTCAATTGCAGAAAAAGATGCAAAAGTTATGGAATTACAAAATAGCCAAATTACAGAAAATACATTAAAATTAAAAGAGCTTGAAATCCAACAAGAAATGGTTGAAAGATGGGACGGAGTACTACCAAGTACAGTAGTTGGAGAAGATTTTAGTGGATTGTTAAATGTTGGACAATAAAAAATAAAAAAAAGCTACACAAAAAAAATAATTAATGATATAATACTCTTGAAAATTTATTTTCAAGAGTATTATTATTTTTAAATAAAATTAAATTCGAATTTGAATGGAAGGATGAAAGTATGGGAAAAATAGTGCTTTTAGACGATTTAACGATAAATAAAATCGCAGCAGGAGAAGTAATAGAAAGACCAGCATCTTGTGTTAAAGAAATGTGTGAGAACTCTATTGATGCAGGGGCAAAAAATATTACAGTAGAAATCAGAAATGGTGGAATTTCTTTAATCAAAATTGTAGATGATGGTTGCGGAATTTCAGAAGATGATATGGAAATGGCATTTGAGCGCCATGCAACAAGTAAAATTAGAAGTAGTGAAGATTTAGTGAAAGTAACAACAATGGGATTCAGAGGTGAAGCTTTGGCTAGTATTGCAGCAATTTCTAATATTGAGATGATTTCAAAAAGACCAGAAGATGAAATTGGTCATAGAATTGTAGTAGAGGGTGGAAAAATTTTAGAAAAAGGTGAGTGTGGTGCACCAAATGGAACTTCTATTACTGTTAAAAATCTATTTTTCAATACTCCAGTAAGATATAAATTTTTAAAAAAAGATTTTACAGAAGCAGGTTATATTGAAGATGCAATTACAAGGTTAGCTTTGATTAACAAAGACGTTGCTATTAAATTAATTAATACTGGAAAAACAGACATTCAAACTACCGGAAATGGTGATATAAAAACAGTAGTATATAGTATTTATGGAAAAGATGTTGCAGATGGAATTACAGAAGTTGAGTACACTTATGAGGATATTAAAGTAACTGGTGTCGTTGGAAATACTTCTATTGCTCGTTCTAATAGAAATGGACAAGTTTTCTTTGTGAATAACCGTTATGTAAAAGATAAAACATTGACTTCAGCAGTAGATCAAGCATATAAAGATATTTTAATGATGGGAAAATATGGATTTGTTATTTTAAATCTTGAAATGGATCCATCAAAAGTGGATTGCAATGTTCATCCAGCTAAATTGGAAGTGAGATTCGAAGAAGAACAAAAAGTATTTAAAGCTGTTTACCATGCAATCAAATCTAAAAATGAAGAAATTATGGCAAGGAAAACAATACAAAGACCAGAAATAGAAAAACAAGAAAAAATATTTGATGATGAACCTGAAGAACAAACAACAGAAAGAGAAGAGTTTAAACCAAGAGAAGGAACATTTTCAGGTTTCTTTAAAATGTTTAAAAAGGAAGAAAAAGAAGAGGAAGAAAAAAATACTTTAATTGAAGAATTATACCAAGCTAAACAGAATGGTGGCTTGAGTTGGAAGGATAATAATGATTCTGAGGTAGCAGAAGATTTTGAAAAAAAAGTAGATGCTTTAAAAGAAGAAGTTTCAAAAACAATTGAAGAACTAGAAAAAGAAGAAAAAATAGATGAGGAAATTGAAAAGTCAGATGAAGAGCTTGCAAAAGAATTAGAAGAATTAAGAAGAAAAGCAGACGAATTAATTAATAGTAAGCCAAAAGAAGAAGCTCCTCAAGAAGTAAAATTAGGAAATACAATTATTTCTAGTGATACTAAGCCATCTGCATATAATGTGGAAGATTTGATGAAAGCTGCAGCTAGCCAAGAAACAATGAAAATAGATACTACAAAACTATTTTCTGCTGATAATTCAAAAACAGAAGTAATTGATTCTATCAAAAAAATAGATGCTAATAATAATCGTGAAACAGTTATTTTAGATACAGAAATTGTTAGAAATGAGATTGCAGCATTTCCAAAAGAAGATAAAGAAAAAGTAGAAGAGGTTCCAACAGAAAAAGAAATTAAGATGGAAGAACTTTCTAACAATACAATTGCAGAAAGATTGCTAGAGCAAAAAGTAAAAAATGATATGGATGACACACAATTTATTGACACTGGAAAAGTGCGTAATGAATTGCGTAAAACTGCAGCAGAAGATGATACTCCAGTTCCAAAGGATTTTGCTAATATGTATAAAAAAGTTTTCGGAATGGATGTTTCTACAGTTAGAAAAACAAAAGAAGAAGAAAATGCAAAATTAGATTTTTCTAATAATATACAAATTGCTGAAAATATTTCAGAAAATTTAGAAAATGAAACAGTATTTGAAGAGCCTGAGGCACAAGAAGAGGCACCTTCAATTCCATATCGTTATATAGGAACTATTTTTGATACATATGCAATCATTGAAGTAAAAGATGAAATGTATATGATTGAAAAGAATGCAGCTGAAGAAAGATTGATGTATGAAGTTGTTAAAGAGAATTATGAAAATGAAGTAGATGATTCCGTTTCTCTTCTTTTAGCAGATATTGTAACATTAAGTCCTAAAGAGATGAGCATTGCTCGAGATTTGTCTTCAACGTTCCAAAAAGCAGGATTTGAATATGATGAGTTCGGAGAATCAACTTTAAAATTAACAAAAGTACCAAGTTGGGCTGAAAGATTAAATACAAAGAAATTATTTTTAGAAATTTTAAGAGAAATGGATACAGTTGCTGTAACAGCTACAAAAGAAAAGGAAGATAAATTTATAGCAACAGTAAGTAATAAATTTGTGGAACTTTCAGATACAAAATTGACAGATAAAGAATTGGAAGATTTAATTAGAAGATTATTGAGACTTCCAAGTCCATTCATGTATCCAAATGGAAGATTAACTGCTGTTAAAATTAGTAGAGCTAATATGGAGAAAAAATTTAGTAGGAGATAAAAATGCAAGATAAAGTTATTGTAATTGCTGGTCCAACTGCGTCTGGAAAAACATCATTATCAATAGAACTTGCCAAAAGAATTAATGGAGAAATTATTTCTTCAGATTCTATGCAAATTTATAAAGATATGCAGATTGGAACAGCCAAGGTAACTGAAGAGGAAATGGATGGGATAAAGCACTATTTAGTGGATTGCGTTAGCCCAGACCAGAGGTATACAGTATCTAATTTTAAAGCAGATAGCGAAAAAGCAATTGAAGAAATTTTAACAAAAGGAAAAACTCCTATTGTTGTTGGCGGAACGGGATTATATATTAATTCTCTTATATATGGAATTGATTATCCAGAAATGGAATTTGATGAAACATATAGAAATGAATTAATGAAAAAAGCAGAAACGGAAGATGGTTTAAGAGAGCTTTATGAAGAGGCTTGTAAAATTGATTCAGAAGCTAGTAAAAATATAAGTTCCAATGATAGAAAAAGAATTGTAAGGATTTTAGAAATTTATAAGGCTACTCGGAATGACAAAAACAGAACAAGAGATTGAATCTAGAAAAAACGGAACAAAATATGATTTTAGAAAATTTGTGATTACTTGGGATAGAGAAAAATTATATGAAAGAATTAATATGAGAGTGGATATCATGCTTGAACAAGGACTCGTTCAAGAAGTGAAAGATTGGCTTTCAAAATATTCTAGATATCCAACTGCAATGCAAGCGATTGGGTACAAAGAAGTTGTAGAATATTTAAATGGAAAAACAACTTATGATGAAATGGTAGAAAAAATAAAATTGGAAACTAGACATTATGCTAAAAGACAATTAACATGGTTTAGAAAAAATAATGATTATATTTGGTTAAATGGAAAAGATGGAAATGCAAAAAATGTGGAAACTATTTTAGAGGAATGGAGAAGATAGGTGGACAGAAGAGTCTCAAAATCTCGCGTTTTTAAATTGATTACAATGATTCTGATTACACGGGATTTTAATTTATTTTTTGTTAAATACAACTAATTTAATAAAACGTGGAACAGGGACTTTTATGATTGAGAATGGAAGTCTTTCTTACGAGGAGAATGCAGATGGATATATTATTCGAGATGAAGAAGTTTTAAAGGGTGAAAATTCTTCTAGTGGACTCACTCAGATTGTAACAGAAGGAACTAGGGTTTCAAAAGGAGAAGCTGTTTTTAGATATTATGCAAGTAATGAAGATGAAATTACAAAGCAAATTGAGAGCTTAGATAAACAAATTGATGAAGCATTAATGGAAGATGAAAATAGAGTTTCTTCTCCAGATATTGCTAATTTAGAATTACAGATAAAGAGAGAATTGGAAAATATTTCAGGAGAAAATAATCTTCAAGCAATTAGAGAATATCAAAAGAGAATTAATAACTATACAGTAAAAAAAGGCGAAATAGCTGGAAGTTTGAGCCCAGAGGGGTCAACAGTTAGAAATTTAGTAGAAAGTAGAATGGCTTTAAGTAATCAGCTAACAAACGATTCTGAAATAATTTATAGTCCAAAACCAGGTATTATTTCTTATAAAGTAGACGGATTAGAAGATCAAATAAAATTGAATGGAGAAGACTTTAATTATATTAATTCAGAATTATTAGATGGATTGAAATTAAATGTTTGTTCTTCTATTCCAGAGAGTAAAGAAGCAGGAAAAATTGTAAACAATTATAATTGTTATATTGCTTGCCCAATGAATACACAAAATAGTGAAGTCGCTGAAATTGGGGATAAAGTACTATTGAGATTACCAGATAGTAGTGAGATTAATGGAGAGATTGTTCAAATAAACGAAGAAAAAGATGGAAAAAGAATTATTATTTTTAAAATTAAAGAGAAAGTTGAAAGTTTATTAGAGTACAGAAAAATTTCTTTAGATATAATTTGGTGGAAATATAGTGGATGGAAAGTAAGCAACAGTGCATTGACTCAAAAAGATGATTTGACATATATTGTTAGAAATAGAGCTGGAGTAAAAGAAGAAATATTGGTAAAAGTTTTGAGACAAAATGATACTTATTCAATTGTTACAAACTACTCTGATGATGAATTATTAAATTTGGGATTTAGCCAAGATCAAATTGTAGAATTTCCAAAAATAAAATTATATGACGAAATAGTTGTAAATAAATAAGGGAGTTTTTTAATTTCCATAGAATATAATAATAGAATAAACCACAGAGTGTTTTTAACATGTGAATAACATGATTACAAAAATGTTACAAAAAGCACAAATTTTGTTTACATTTCAAAAAAACTATTGACAATACAAGGAAAAAGTTAGATACTATAGATATGATTACGAATGAAAAGTAAAAAAATTAGGAGGGCGAAAGATGGCAGTAGCTGCATTTAGAAAAATTTGGGATTATTTAGTAGGAGAAAATGAGGATGAACTAGATGATGAAGAGATTCTAGAGAACGCATATGATATGAATGAGGAAGAGGAAGAACAAGATTCTGGAACAGAAAGAACTTCAGGATTTTGGAATAAAAGAAACAAAGTCGTTTCAATGCCACAAACTCAATCAGTAAGAATGAAAATATTGAAACCAACTAATTATGATCCAGACGTTAATGAAATAATAAGTGAATTGAAAGCTAAAAATGGAATTGTTATGAATCTTGAATATGTTAATAAAGATATTGCAAGAAGAATCATCGATACTGTTAGTGGCGCTGTTACTGCATTAGATGGAAGAATTGAAAAAGTTTCTAACTCTATATTCGTTGTAGCTCCTTATAATTATGATATAGTAAATGAACCTATCACTAGGGAGAAAAGCGAAAGAACTCAAGCTCCTTGGATGAAATAAGCAAGATAAGTAGGAGGAAAGGTAAATATGCTAACACCGTTAGACATCGAAAACAAAAAATTCCGGAAGATCTTTAAAAGGATATAATGTTAGTGAAGTTGATGATTTCCTTGATGAGTTAACTGCTGCATATGAAAAATTATATAAAGAAAATGCAGAGTTAAAAGATAAACTTGAAAATGGTCAAAAAGATTTGGAACACTATAGAAATGTTGAACACACACTTCAAAATACATTAGTAATGGCTCAAACTACAGCAGAAGATATTAAAAAAATGGCACAAGGACAAGCTGATCAAATTCTTCAAGATGCTCAAATGCAAGCTAGAAAACATACAGAAGATTTAAGTCGCCAAGAGTTTGAATTAAGAGTGAAAATAGAAGAAACAAAGAAAAAATTCGATATGTATAAAGCAAAAATGGAAGCATTACTTATTTCACAATTAGAATTATTAAAAGATGATGGAAATGATGAAAATAATTAATTTTAACGAAGGATAAAAGATTGTAATGAATTACAATCTTTTTTTGTGCTTTTCTAGGAATTAGAGGTTAGAAGTTAGATTATATATTCTTTTTTAACATCTGACAGCTAATATCTAATATCTAGAATGTTACAATCGAAATAAGTTAGTATTACAATTTGGTTAATCATATTGACATATTATGGATTTGGAATAAAATAGTTATATGGTAGGATATAGAGGTGTATCATGAGAATAATAAGCGGAAAAGCAAGGCGGAACAAAACTATATACCTTAGATGGATATGAAACTACTAGACCTACATTAGATAGAGTAAAAGAAGCATTATTTAGTAAAATAAACATGGATTTGCCAGAGAGCATTATTCTGGATTTATTTGCTGGATGTGGTGCTCTAGGACTTGAATCTATTAGTAGAGGGGCCGAAAAAGCCTATTTGGTTGATAGTTCTAGCAAAGCAATGAAAATTATTAAGCAAAATATTGCTAAAACAAGAACAGAAGAAAGCATAATTGTTTTGCAAGATGATTATTTAAAAGCGTTAGAAAAGTTGAAAAGAAATAATATACAATTTGATTTTGTATTTTTAGATCCACCTTATAAAACTGATTATGCTGTAAAAGCTACAGAGTTTATAATGGATAATGGATTAGTTAAAGATACAGGAAAAATTATTATTGAAACAGATATTGAGGAGGATGTCTTGGAGAAATTGAAAAATATTTCGACAGTAGATATCTATGATGTCAAAAAATATGGGAGAGTAACTCTTATATTTATTAGACGAAAGGGGTAAACATGGAAATCTTTACTTTATTGGAAACGTTAGAAGACATATTAGAGAAAAGTAAAACAGTACCATTTACTGACAAGAGTATTGTTAGTAAGAATGAAATATTAGATATCATTAAAGAAATTAGGTTAAAACTACCTGATGAGTTAAAACAAGCAAAATGGATTAAAGAAGAAAGAGAAAGAATTATTAAAGAAGCTCAAAAGGACGCAGATGATATTGTAAAAGAAGCTGAAAACAGAATAATTTCTATGATTGACGAGCATGAAATTACAAAACAAGCCAATGAAAGAAAGAATGAAATTATTACTACTGCTAATGATATGTACAGAGAATACCAAAACAATGCAAATGCATATGTTGATGGAATCTTAAAAGATGTAGAAGATTCAATGACAAAATTAGTTGATGCTTTAAATAGTGTTGAAATCAATTTACAAGGGCGTATAGAAACAATTCAAGAAGAACGTAAACAATTAAAATAAAATTGAAAATAAAACCCTCTTGGTGAAAACTAAGAGGGCTATTTTTTTGTCCAAATTTTTCTCTAGATTCATTGACTTTTTTTGAAATTATATATAAAATTTTATATGTGATAGATTAGACAAATTTGGCTTTTATATAGATTAAAAAAGTTGAAAAGGGGTATTATATGGCTAGAAAAAGAAAAACGACAAAAAAGAGAACTGCTAGCAAGGAAATGGATCCAGATATTGCAGTGATATTATTGATTATTTTGGGGATTCTTTCATGCGTTGTAATATATGGTAATGCAGGTTCAGTTGGAGAAACATTAGGCCCATTTTTAGGAGGATGTTTAGGTAGAATTAAATATATTATTCCGATTGCTATTTTTGGAGCAGCTTTTGCAGTAACAAGAGATGAAGGAAAATTTATCAAATCAAAAATTTTTCAAATTTTGTTATTGTTGGGCTTTGTATCATCTTGTTTAACAATTTATCAGATGTCAGTGGGAAATATTGATAAAACAAAAGGTTTTGATAGTGTTATGCAAGCTGCATATCAGTTAGGAATTTTAAATAAAGGCGGAGGAACTATTGGTGCTGTTATAGCATATCCATTAGTAAGTTTATTTAGTGAATTTGGCGCAGCGGTTGTTTCTCTTGGATTAACTTGTATTTTAGGAGTATTCACATTTGGATTTAGTCCATCTAATTGGTTATTAGAAATGCAAGATAGAATGGAAGAATCAAAGGAACAACGTCAAGAAGAATTAGAAGAAAGAAAGGCACTTCGAGCTGAAAGAAGAAAAGCAAGAAGAAGTTTAGATGTTTCTTTAGATGAAGAAGAACCTGGAAAGAAGAAAAAGAACTCTAGACTGGAAAAAGAGCTAGAGCAAGAAGAAGAGCTAAGATTACAAGAAGAACAAATTAAGATGAACTTAGGAGAATTAGAGAATAGTGAAGAAACTCCTAAGAAAGAAGGAAAAATTAAAGGATTATTTAGGCATAAAGATGGCAGTAGCGAAATTGTTGAGAATGGACAACCTCAAGAAGCAAAGTCACAAAATCCAAATGATTTAAGTGGCCTATTTGTGGAAAAAACAGTAGAAAAGGAAGAAAAGACACAAGAAATTTTACAATTAGAGCATAATATGACTACAGAAGATGATGAAAATTATGAATTTCCACCACTAGAATTGATGAAGCAAGGAAATTCCAGAGGATCTAAAGGTGGCAACAAAGCTTTATCTGAAACAGCTTTAAAATTGCAAAAAACATTACATAGTTTTGGCGTTTCTGCAAAGGTTGAAAATTATTCTGTTGGACCTGCTATTACTAGATTTGAATTAAAACCAGCAGAAGGTGTAAGAGTTAGTAAGATTGCTAAGTTAGCGGATGATATTGCCTTAAATCTTGCTGCTGAAACAATTAGAATTGAAGCTCCAATCCCAGGTAAGCAAGCTGTTGGTATTGAGATTCCAAATACACAAAGAGAAATTGTTCCCTTAAGAGACGTTTTAGAATCCGATACTTTTCAAGATGCAAGTTCTAAAGTTTCAATGGCACTTGGAAAAGATATTGCAGGAGATGCTGTTGTTGCAGATATTTCTAAAATGCCACACATGTTAATTGCTGGTTCTACAGGTTCTGGTAAATCAGTTTGTGTTAATAGTTTAATTACAAGTATTTTATATAAAGCAAAACCAAGCGAAGTAAAATTGTTAATGGTTGATCCAAAAGTAGTTGAGCTCTCTGTTTATAATGGAATTCCACATTTGTTAATTCCAGTTGTTACAGATCCTAAAAAGGCGGCAGGAGCCTTAGCTTGGGCAGTTCAAGAAATGGAAAATAGATATGCATCTTTTGCAAAACAAGGTGTTAGAGATTTAAAAGGTTATAATCATTCTATTCAAGGAACAGAGCATCGTCCAATGCCACAAATTGTGATTATTGTAGATGAGCTTGCAGATTTAATGATGGTTGCTGCTAAAGATGTAGAAGATGCAATTTGTAGATTAGCGCAAAAAGCAAGAGCTGCTGGTATGCATTTAGTTATTGCAACACAGAGACCTTCTGTTGATGTTATCACAGGTTTAATTAAAGCAAATGTTCCATCTAGAATTGCATTTGCTGTATCAAGCCAAATTGATTCTAGAACAATCTTAGATATGGCGGGTGCTGAAAAATTACTAGGAAAAGGTGACATGCTATTTTATCCAATTGGAGCTTCAAAGCCTGTCAGAGTACAAGGTGCATTTGTTTCTGATGAAGAAGTTGAAAACATTGTTGGTTTCATTAAATCAAATGGAACAGTTACATATAATGAAGACATCATTGAACAAATTGAAAGTTCAGGAAAATCTGATAAAGAGAAAGATGAAGAAATAGATGATGAGGATGATGCAGATCCATTCTTAAATGATGCAATTGAAAGTGTTATTGAAATTGGACAAGCCTCTACATCTTTTATTCAAAGAAGATTTAAAGTTGGATATGCAAGAGCTGGTAGGATTATTGACCAGATGGAAGCAAGAGGAATTATTTCTGGTTATGCTGGAAGTAAGCCTAGAGAAGTATTAATTACTAAAGAACGTTGGCAAGAGCTTAATATGAGCCCAAGCCAAGTAGCTAATAATACGAACGACGAAGATTTAGAAGAAAGTGAAGAAGACGAATAGATGAAATTATTTTGGCATGGTAGCGATTATAATTTAATATTAGAAAAAATCTTAGATTCTAAATATTTTTCTTCCAATTCCAAAAGTTTATTATTAAGCATGATTTATAAATTGGAAGGATTTTATGAAGATTACCAAACAGTCAAAAATATAGATACTACAAAAGATGAGTTTTTAAATTTAGTATTAGATACAATAAAAAAGTATTGTGACAATGTTAAATTAATTGAACCCGAAGATGCTGAGATTTTAAAGAAAAATAATGTCCTAGCAGTAACAAATGAAAAAGAAAGAAGCATTCTTTGTTACCCAAGAGAAGATGCATTATTATATGCAATTGCTGATGTTATGCCTAAGTATTTTTATGTTTCTAGTAGTTTTGAATATAAAAATTCTTTACAAAGGACGTTAGTCAATGGATATAATGCTAATATGTTAGAGATATTATCTGATTTCAATGGTTGGTCTTGGGATTCTAATATAAAGCAAAAGAAATATTTTCAGGACTACTTAATTTATCAAAATTTTGTGATTGTTTTTGGAAATTCTTTCATGGAAGAATGGAGAGGAAAGAAAACTAAAGATTTTGATTATTGGAATGAAATACAAAAATATTTTGCTAAAACAAAATATATAGAATTTCTTTGCAAATATTTAGTTTTTGGATTAACAGCAAAAGAAAAAACAAAAACAAATAAGGAATTAGAAGCAAAAATAAAAGAGTTAGAAAAGATTTCGGATAAAATAACCTACTTTGAAGAAATTAAAATTACAAAGTTAAAGTATTTGAAAGAATTAGAAAAAATCACACTTAGCTTAAATAATAAAGACTTAATGCGAAAAGAGTATATGAATAAAAACAAAAAGCTATCTGCGGAAAAAAGAATAGCAACTCTTGGAACATATAAAAAGATGTTAGAAGCACGAAAAGAAAAAATAGTAAACAAAATTTCTGTTTTGACTTCAAGAATGAATCCAATTAATTATATGAATTACAAAAGAGAGCTTGAAAAGTTCATAGAAATCAATTCAAAAGAAGAGGAAAATCAAGATGAGATAATGGTAAATCTTCAGAAAGAATTTATTAAAGCAATTTCAGATACTTGTTTCGAGACGGAGGATGTTCAAAGTTTAAAAAATTTAGTTTTTAAATTGAGATATTATCGCTTTTTATATGTAACAAGTGAAAAGCAAGTCAGAGATATACCAGAGTTAAATGATGAAATAAATCAAGTAATGAAACAAGTAATTCAAAAACTTGTTTTAAATACTGAGATTAAGAGAATTGCAAAAGATAATACATTAAATCAAGAAATTATTTTTGATATATTAGATACAAAAGTAATTGATTTGGAATCTGTTCGATTTGAAATGGATATCAAAGAAGATTGTATTCAATTTAAAACTTATGAAAAAGAAGTCTTTGAGAAAGAATTTGAAATTGATGGAAATTTTTCAAGGAGAAATTTAGAAATCAAACAGAAGAAAATTTATAAACTATTTATATAATGTGAAATTGAAAAAAATATATACAATTTCATAAGAATACAAAAGAAAGGGATTGTTATATGAAAGTGTCATTCTTGGGGGCAGCTAAAACTGTTACAGGTTCTAATCATTTAGTAGAAGCTGCTGGCAAAAAATTTTTAGTAGATTGTGGAATGTATCAAGGGAAAATTACAGAAGAATATGATAATAGTGATCCATTTGCATTTGATGTGAACGATATTGATTTTATGCTTTTAACACATGCGCATATTGATCACTCTGGAAGAATTCCAAAACTATATAATGAAGGATATAGAAATCCAATTTATGCGACAAAAGCAACTTGTGATTTATGTTCTATTATGCTTCCAGATAGTGGACATATTCAAGAAACAGAAATAGAGTGGAGAAATAGAAAAAGAATTCGTGAAGGAAAAGAACCGCTTCCTCCACTTTATACAGCAGAAGAAGCAGCTCAATGTCAAGAATTATTTAGACCAGTAGATTATGAAGAAATCCTAGAAATAGATGATAATATTAGTGTTAGATTTAATGATGCGGGACATATGCTTGGATCTGCTATTATTGAAATTTGGGTACAAGAAGATGGAAAGACAACTAAGATTGTTTTTACAGGAGATATTGGAAATAACGATTTACCACTTCTAGATGCTCCTACCATGATTTCTAATGCGGATTATGTAGTAATGGAATCTACTTATGGAAATCGTTTACATATTAGAAATGATGATAAAGCAGAAGCATTCTTAGATATTGTTTCAGAAACTTTAGATAATGGCGGAACAGTTGTTATTCCTTCGTTTGCTGTTGGTAGAACACAAGAGATTTTGTATGAAATCGATAAATGAAAAGAAGAAAAAGGTCAAGATGAAGCTTTCTTTAAAAAATACGAAACTTTAATGAAGACAGATGTATTTGTAGATAGTCCTTTGGCAATTTCAGCTACAGAAATATTTAAGAAAAATACGGAATTATTTGAAGAGGAAATCCAAGCTAAAATTAGATCAGGAGATAACCCATTAGAATTTCCAGGATTAAAATTTACAGTAACAGCTGAAGAATCTAAAGAACTAAACGAAAGAGAAGAACCTTGTATTATTTTATCAGCAAGTGGAATGTGTGATGTTGGTAGAATTAAACATCACTTAAAACATAATCTTTGGAAAGATAAAAGTACAATTTTATTTGTTGGTTATCAAGCTCCTGGAACATTGGGACGTTCTATTGTGGATGGAGCATCAAAAGTAAAACTATTTGGAGAAGAAATTGCAGTAAATGCGAGAGTAGAATATATTGAAGGATATTCTGGACATGCAGATCAAGAATGGCTATTGAATTTTGTATATTCCTTTAGAACGCCTCCAAAACATATTTTCTTAGTTCACGGTGAAGAAGAAAGCCAAGAAGTTTTGAAACAAAAGATTGAAGAACAAGTAGAAATTAAAGTAACAATCCCAAGTTTTGGAGAAACTTATCTTTTAGATGGAACAGATCAGCCAAAATGCGAGGTTAATGAAGAAGAGAAGACGGAATATAATAAATGGGCTAGAAAATTTGAAGTTTTGGATAACATTGAGAATTTAATTGAAAAAATGTCTGACATTGAAGAGGATATCAAAGATTCAAAATTAGAAACAGATGATGAAGAGATAATAAGCTTGAGTAAGAGAATTAAAGAATTGCAAGAGCATATTAATAAAATTATTGGAGAGTAACATATGAATAAATATTTGAATGAAGCTGTTATTGGAAATGGAAAAGTAACTGCAACATTTTCCAAAACAGGAGAATTATTAAGATTTTTCTATCCTGGACCAGACTTTAAACAATTTGTTGAATGGATGAGAATGAGTGTAAAAATTAATGATTCTTTGAATATATCTTTACATAACGATATTAATAATACTTATATGCAAAGATATGTTGAGAATACAAATGTTTTGCAAACAGAGATTTTTAATACTTATTTTAGTTTAAGGGTTTTACAAACAGACTTTGTTCCATTAAATGAAAATATGGTTATTAGAAATTATTTAATCAAAAATGAAAATACAGAAAATTTAAATGTCAAATTATTAATAGACTCTAATTTGTTAACAAATATCAATAATGATACTGCAGGATTTGTAAAAGATAATTGTTTGATGCAATATAATCATGATTATACAATGTGTCTATTTTCTGATAGAGAAGTATTTTCTTACCAGGTAAATGATGTTCAAGATTCTATTTGGACAGGAAGTGTTTCTGGAAAAGATTATATTGGACTTTCTAATAATTCAGCGCTTTCTTATGATATAGGAATTTTAGAGCCAAATAAGGAAGTAAGATTATCATTATTTATGATGATTAATGACAATCGTGAAGTGAATTTTCATGATTTAGAAAATAAGATAGACAGAATAAAGAAAATTGACGTGAATGAGTTATACTCAAAAACAGTAGAGTATTGGAAAGAGTATGTTAAAGAACATGACAAATTAGAAGTTTTAAGTTCTAATGTAGAAGATAAAATTAAGGAAATTTATATAAGAACAATTCTCTTATATCCGCTTCTTCAAAATAAAGAAACTGGTGGAATGTCAGCTGGAATTGAAATTGATGAATATAAAACAAAATGTGGAAGATATTCTTATTGTTGGCCAAGAGATGCTGTTTTTATTACGAAATGTCAAGATATTTTAGGAATGCAAGAAGAAACAACAAAGTTCTATTCAGAATTTTGTAAAATGACTCAAAGTAAAAACGGAAGATGGGAGCAGAGATTTTATACAGATGGTCATTTAGCACCATCTTGGGGATATCAAATTGATGAAACAGCTTCTGTTGTGATTGGACTATATGAACATTATTTACAAGTAAGAGATACAGATTTCTTAATTAAAAATATGACAATGATAAGTAATAGTATTGATTATTTGAAGGCATATGTAGATGATGTTATTTCTAAAAAGTATGAGTTTCATAAGAGCTATGATTTGTGGGAAGAGTATGAAGGGGTTTGTTTGTATTCTTTATCTAGTATTTATGCAGCATTCAAAGCTGCTATCAAGCTAAATATCGTTTTATCAGTAAGTGGAAAAGAAAATCAAATTTTAGATGAATATAGTTTAAAATTAAAACAATTTATTTTAGAGAATTTCTTTAATGAAGACTTGAGAACTTTAGTTAGAAATTTAGAAGATACTAAAATGGATATTAGTCTTCTTGGGCCATGTGTTCCTTTTGGAATGTTAGAAGCAGATTCAAGAGAAATGATGAATACTGTTCAAAAACTAGAAATGACAATTAGAACGTATACTGGAGGATTTATGAGGTATGAAAACGACAATTATGTTGGAGGAAATCCTTGGGTAATTGCAACGCTTTGGATGGCTTTATATTACATTGAAAAAGGAGATAATGATAAAGCATTAGAATGCTTCCGATTTGTCGTTAAAACAGCTGGTGAGCACGGATTTTTGGCAGAACAAGTGGATAATGTAACATTAAAACCAAAATGGGTAATTGGTTTAAGTTGGAGCCATGCAATGTTTGTGATTGTTTTGAAGGAATTAATTGATAAAGGTTTAGTTTAAAGTGTTCAACAAATTAAAGTAGATTATATATTGTTTAATAAGATTAAAGGAAAAAAACATGAATAGGGAATTGTATGATAAATATAGAGTTACAATAGATGATCAATTTAAAAAAGATTTCTTAGAAGCTTGTGTGAGTGTATATGGTGAAGAATATAGAGATCGATTCTCAAAAACATTAGAAACTATACAAATTCATACGCTAATATCTTTTAAATATATTCAAGAACGTATAAGAAATCAAGAGAGTAAAAAAAGTCAAAATGAACTGTTAGATGCATTTGAGAGTTTATTTGGAGAAACAATTAGTGATGATGAAAAAGCTACAGAAGTAGAAGATGTCTCTTTAGAAGAAGAATTACTTAATGAATATAATCCAGAAGAAGGGTTAAGTGATGATGAATTAAATCAAAAGTATTCTAGTTATCAAATCGTTTGTGAAGAATTAGAAGGATACGAAGGAATTGAGCCATCAGAAATTCTTAAAGAAATGAGATTTGGGGGAGGGTTTTGTATTCCACTTAATAAAAAAGGAGACTTTCATCAAATTTCATCACATATATTTATGGTAGATAGGCATCAAGATTTAGTTGTAATTGCACATGAAATGTTACATATTTTGGAAACAGAAATTGTTTTTAATGAAGAAGAAAAAACTTATGATAATCCAACAGGTTTTTCTGGAAAAATAGAAGGAGTGGATACTACTTTGCTTTCAGAACATATTCATACCCTTGTTTTAAATAACAGAATATTTCCATATATGAAAGAACAAGGATATGATCTTTTTGATAATTCTGATTATAGTCTTTTTGCATTACCTACAAATGTAGAATTCTTCTTTGCTTTTGAAAGGGCTATTTTAGAAGCAAGATGTGGAGATATTAATTCTTTATTAAATGTAGTTGGAAGAGAAAATTTTGTAAGATATGCCGAATTACAAAGTCAATCTAACAGAAGAAAGCCAAGCAAAGGAGAGAGTGAAGAGGCAAGAAGACTGTTAGGAGCAATGAAAGAATATAGTAGAGAACATTTAGGAGAAAGAATAGGTAAAGCTACTCTTAAAGAACAAGAAATGGTTACGCAAAAGGAAAGCGTAAGTCAAGAATTGCATGAATTAATTGAAGATAGAGAACAAATAAAGGAAGAAATAGATGATTAGTGTTTCGAATGAAAATAGAATGGCATATACTGAAGTATATACAATTTTAAATAGCTTGTCAGAAAAAGAAAAAGTTCAGTTACCAAATAATTTAATATCACAGTTAGAAAAAAATATGGATTCTAATTATCATTTTAAATTTAATATTAGTGCTCCGTTAGAATGTCAGAACATTTCTAAAAAGGCAAAGATTATTCTGGCAGTTATATATAGAGATTATTTAGCTTCAGAAAAACAAAAAAATAAAATAAGGGCATTTGAAAAAGCTAAAAAAGTCCAAATAAATGAAGAAGCTAGAAATCGATATAATCCTGATAAGATTTTTGAAAATAAAATTACTAAAGAGGAAGAAAAAAATAACGTTATTAGACAAGAAGCCGGTAAAATAAAAGAACAACAAACGAGTATACTTGCAATTTCTAATGAAAAGTGGTATAAAAAGATAATCCAAAAAATATTAAGTTTTTTGAAAAAGAAATAGGGATGGAGAATTATGGCAAAAAAAATAAATACAATTTTTGTTTGTAGTAGTTGCCGGATATGAGTCCCCTAAATGGCTAGGAAAGTGTCCGTCATGCAATGAATGGAATACTTTCTATGAAGAAAAGGATGTAGAGAAAAAGGGAATAGGTAGTTCTTCTAAGAAAGAAAGAACAGAGGCAATTCAGCTAAATCGAGTTGAGAAAAAGACTACTACTAGAGTTAAAACAGGAATTGGGGAATTAGATAGAGTTTTAGGAGGGGGATTCGTTACACGGATCTTTAACGCTTCTTGGTGGTGAGCCAGGAATTGGAAAGTCTACACTAATTCTTCAAATTTGTGATAAGATTAATGTGGAAGGAAAAATATTATATATTTCCGGAGAAGAGTCTGCAGAACAAATTAAATTAAGAGCAGATAGATTAAATGTTAATAAAGATAATTTATTATTTTTAGCGGAAACAGACATTGATCATATTGAGTCTCAAATTGAAAAAATTGAACCAGAATTTGTAATTATTGATTCTATTCAAACAGTATATTCCGATGAAATAACATCAGCTGCTGGAAGTGTTTCGCAGGTTAGAGAAATTACAGCAAGAATTATGAAAATTTGTAAGCAGAAAGGAATTACAACGATTATTATTGGTCATGTAACGAAAGATGGAACAATTGCAGGACCTAGAGTACTAGAGCATATGGTAGACACAGTATTATACTTGGAAGGAGAAAGATATTTTTCTTATCGTATTTTGCGTGGTGTCAAAAATAGATTTGGATCTACTAATGAAATCGGGATGTTTGAAATGGAGAATGAAGGATTAATTGAAATATTAGATCCGTCTTCTATACTGATATCAGACAAGGAAAACGTGAATAATAGTGGAACAGTTGTTATTGTTTCAATGGAGGGAACAAGGCCACTCTTAGTGGAACTTCAAGCATTAGTAACGCAAAGTTTTTTTGGAATGCCTAGAAGGAATGCAATTGGAATAGATTATAATCGATTAACTTTACTTGCTGCTGTATTAGAAAAAAAATCTAGAGTTTCTTTAGGAAATCAAGATATTTATTTGAATGTTGTAAGTGGTATTAAAATCAATGAACCAGCAATCGATTTAGGAATTTGCGTTGCTACTGTTTCGAGTTTGAAAAATATTGCAATTGATCCTAAAACTGTTGTGATTGGTGAAGTTGGATTAACAGGAGAAGTAAGAAATGTAAATTTAATTGATAAAAGACTTCGTGAAGCTGAAAAGTTGGGATATAAAAAATGCATCATTCCAGAAAGTAATAAAAAATACTTGAAAGAATCCTATAAATTAGATATAATAGGTGTGAAAAATGTGAACGAGGCAATAAGAGCCCTTGGCTTAGCGTAGTTCAAAGCAATTTAAGAATAACAAGGAGATATTTACAAAATGAAAAACGTACTTAAAAATTTAATTTTGATTATTTTAATTATTGTAGTAGCTGT
>JAFUWA010000025.1 GCA_017477355.1 Clostridia bacterium | reverse complement strand
TCTCTTCCGTGATTACCATTTTCACGTTTACTATGCCTGATTTGCGAAAAAATGACATTGTAAACTTACCTCCTTCGTAGACAATTTCCTTCTTAAATAATATTTCTATCGTTATTATATCTATTTAGAATAATATTTTCAAGCCTTTTTCGACATTTTTATGTTACATTTTGTTTACATTTTAATTACATTCAAGTTCTTATTTCCGTAAGTTAGAAAAGAAAAACAGGAAACGGAGACCGTCCCCCATTTCCTATTAAACTGTTTTAATTTCCTCAAATCTCTTTATCTTTAATGTTGTTGTCTTTATCAAAGGTGTTGTTGTTACAATAATTCCTTTAATATATTTGTATTTTGGCATCGTTTGATTAATTTCTTTAATCTCTTGCCATAACTTTTCTTTTATTTCATCCTCAGTTGTTAATCCAAATTGTTCTTTCATTACTTTTGGGTCATAAACAATTTTTACACCTAATTTCAAATCATTATCACTATCTTTAGGATCTGCTTTTCCATAAACAAAAGATTCTTTTACCCCTTCTAATTTATCAATTAACATTTCCAATTCTTCTGGATAAATATTTTTTCCATTTTGAAGCACAATAACACTTTTCTTTCTACCAGTAATAAATAAATAATCATCTTTATCAAAATAAGCTAAATCCCCTGTGTGAAACCATCCATCTTCATCAATTGCTTCTTTTGTTGCTTCTTCATTGTTCATATATCCAATCATAACCGTAGGACTTTTTATAATTAACTCTCCAACTCCATTTTCATCTGGTTCAAAAATTTTTCCTTCTACACTTGGAAATAACATTCCGATTGATCCATATTTTTGAACTGTTGGATGCTCAGCTGCAATTACTGGAGAAGTTTCTGTTAGTCCATATCCTTGATATAGGTCAATTCCGAAATCATTAAATCCAATAGCAACTTCTTTATCAAGAGCTGCTCCACCAGATACTAATAATCTTAATTTCCCACCTAATCCATCAATAATTTCTTTAAATATTTTGCGTCTTCTATCAATTCCAAATTTTAATAAAAATTTGCTTAATCTTAAGCCTTTTTTTACTTTCTTAGCTTTTCCATTTTTTTCAATGTTTTTCCATAATTGTCTATAAATTGCTTCTACTAATGCTGGAACAACTATCATACATGTAATATGATACTCTCTAACATTATCTGCAATATGTCTTAATCCTTCACAAAATGCAATTTTTGCACCTTTTGATGTTGCATAAAGAAAAGCAACCGTACACTCAAAAACATGGTGCAATGGTAAGAATGATAAATATGTATCATCTTTAGTTACATTATAAGTTGATTCAATATCAATTAGGTTAGAGCAAATATTTTTATGAGAAAGCATAACAATCTTTGACATTGCTGTTGTTCCAGAAGTAAACAACATAATTGCCATCTCTTCATTGTTAATTTCAGCATCTATATATCTTCTATCTCCAGTTGCAACTAGGTCATCTCCCACTTTCAACAATTCTTTTAAAGAATACATATTTTTTTCTGACTTTTCTTTATCCATAGAGATAAAATATTTTACTTTGTTATTATTATCTCCATTAATTTTCTTCATAATATCTTCATATTTGCTAGAATAAACAATTGCTTCTACCTCTGAGCGATTAACAGATTGAATTAATTCTTCTTCTGGAAGAGATTTATCTAATGGTGATACGATTCCAACACCACAGGCTACTGTTAAATAGGCAAGCATCCATTCATATCTATTCTCAGAAATAATTGCAATTCTTTTTCCTTTTAATCCTGCATTTATTAAAGCAGTTCCAAAACTATCTATTTGTTTTCCATATTCCTCATAAGTAATATGTGTAAAAACATCTGGGGATTCTGTTTTAAAAGTAAAAACATTTTCCTTTGGATATAATTTTCTACTGTTATTTAACATTTCTTTCAAATTTTCAAAATGATATGGTTCATGTAAAACTTTGCTTCTTTTATGAATTCTTGTATCTTCCATTTTTTCTCCCTATTAAACAAATTTCTAATAATCAATGCCATTATAATATTTCTAAAATTCAAATTCAATACTTCTGACCCCCGGGTCGGCAAATTTATTTTTTAACCGGAAAGCCCCCGGAAAGCATTTAATTGCTATCCGGAGGCACTCCTTGCTTGGTATCAATGCCACGTTACTTCACTGCAGAAAGCCATGGCTCTGGTTACCTTATGAACCGCCTTCTTATCCTCTTCGTTCATCTCCCAGAGGTCATCCAGAATTTCAAACTCTGTCTGATGCTCTTCCTTCACGCTCGGACAAACAAGCGTAATCAGATGGAAAAAGCTCAGATCCAGCAGGTCGCTAATTTTGTCCAATGTTTCAATATTGTTAGGACACGCTTCGCCTTTTTCCCAACGAGCCCACGTGGAGTTGCTCACACCAATGAGACTCGCTGCTTCCCGTTCGGACATTCCAGATTTTTTTCTGGCTTCCATTAGTACAGAACTAAATGTCATCTTGTCCATGATACCGCTCCTCTCTTACATCAATTGCTGTTCTTAGAGTTACACTGTGTCACTATCTTTTTTTCAGTTCGAGATAGTTCGAACGATAGAATTGATTATACCACAAATTTATGTCAACTGCAAATATCATAAAAAAAGGAAAAGTGGCATATTCCCTTTTCCCTCTTTTTTATTCAATATCATCAAAAATTGATAACTCACATTCTCTATAAAGTTCTGCAATACTATATTCTTTTTGCTTTTTGTACATCATAATTGTTGATGTTAAAGAAAAGATTGTATAAGCTACAAATCTAGAATTGCATTTTTTGATTTCCCCACTTTTAACACCTTCATCAATAATTGCTTGAACAACATCAACATATTCTGCAACTTTATCTCTACACACTTTATTTCGATACTCTGTTCCATACATCTGACTAAAAATCATAGAAAGAACACTTTCATATTTGACAATTGCTTTTACTTGAATTAGCATTACAGCTTTGATTTTATCTTTGACATTATCACATTTAGAAATCTTAATTTCAATACTATTCTTTAATAGTTTCATACCCTCTTCTACCAAGAAATTAAATATTTCTTCTTTACTCGTAAAGTGATAATATAAAGTTCCTTTTGCTATTCCAGTGATTGCAGTAATTTCTTCAACGCTAGTTGCATCATATCCCTTTTCTGAAAACAACTTCATTGCGACATTAAATATTTTTCTTTTTGTTCTGTTCATTCTCTTACTCTCTTTTTAATCAAAAATTTCTTTTTATTTATATCATAAACTTGCTATAAAATCAAGTAATCTAAAGATATTGCTCACATAAAAAAGGACGTATCGTAATCCAATACGCTCGCCCTTTTTGTTATTTGAAATTTTATTTATTATTTTGCTTCAAATTCAATTGAATTTAGTATATCTAAAAGTTCTTTGTTCTCAATTGTTTTTTTTGCTGATTCTTCATTATCTTCAGGTCCATATACTGTTAAAGCTAAGTAATATTTTTCGTTATTTTCAACTGGAAGCATAATATCATAGCACATATAACCGCCATAGAAATATTGTACACCTTCTACACCGCCATATTTAACTTCTTTGTAATCATCATAATCTTGTCTTGCTTCTTTCATCTTCTCTAAATCGCTATCAAAGAAATACTTGTAGTCATCGCAAAATTCAATACCAATTTTAAATTCTTTTCCAACTAATGCACCTTGTTCTCTAGATGTTCTAAGGTCTTCATCATCTGTTGAAATTTTATAGCCTTTTCCAGCTGGAACTTTAAATGTGATTGTTCCCTCTTCTCCGTCAAAAGTTAGTTCTTCTTTTTTTACAGAATCTTTTCCGTCTTTATCTTCTGATCCACATCCTGTTAATAATACCATTGTTGCTAATAGTATCATTACGACAAAAACTACTCTTAAAAATTTTTTCATAGTTTTTTCCCCCTTCAAAATATTAATTAATTTAAGAAATAATAAATCTGAAAATATTACTTGCTTATTATGTCATATGTTCCTGCTGCATTTGTTATGTCTGAGATTTTAACTCCAGATGGTAGACAAACTACAGGACGAACTCCATAACATGCGATTGCACCGTAAGTATAATTTTTTAATGCCCCCTCATAATTTACACACATTTCATTACCGCTTTTTCCAGTAGTTTGCGCTGATGGAGATACTAAGAAATAGCCAGCACAACTGTTATAATTACTTTTATGTGGAAAATATAAATCATTTGTATATTTTTCTCCATCATTTGCTATTTCCACATAACCTGTTGATGAACTTATCTTAGCAGTCCAATAATCCATACCTGATCCCGGCTTTCTATTAACACTCACATAGTATCCTTTTCCATCTCCTCCAACATTGTTATAATATAATTGTGCTTTATTTGTATCATTTGAACTATTTCCATGTACTGCATTCCAACTTTCAACCCACATACTTAATGTTGGTCCACCTATTGCATACGCTCCTGCATATCCTGTTGCAAACCCATTCCATGCTTTTGTATCCATTAAACAAGCTGTCATCTTGGCATTTGGCGTACTACTTGTTGGAATTGC
>JAFUWA010000040.1 GCA_017477355.1 Clostridia bacterium | reverse complement strand
TTTGACTTAACTCTTCATATTTTTGATATAGACTATTATTTTCTTCATTATTAATTGGATAATATGGTTCCTTTGTTTCATCCCAAGTTAAAGGATATTCTCTTGTAATAATTGTGAAATTACTTACCTCTTCGCTCTCTTCATTTCCTAAACTTTTTGCATACTCAAAATGTTTATGTTCTATAATTCTTGTGTAAGGAATTTCTGCTTCTGTATAGTTAACAACAGCATTTCCTTGATAATTTCCAATATTTAATTCTTCTGTCTCAAATTTCAAACTTCTATATTCTAATTTGCCAAATTGGAAATCATAGAATTTATCAATTGGACCTGTGAAAACAATCTTCTTTGCCATTCCCTTCAATTCTTCTTGATGCTCAAAATAATCATAATTTAATTTAACGTCAATTCCCTCTAGCATCTTTTCAATCATTGCTGTATAGCCTCCAACAGGGATCCCTTGATACTTATTATTGAAATAATTATTATCAAAGATATATCTAGTAGGAAGTCTTTTAATAATAAAACTTGGAAGCTCTGTACACTTTTTACCCCATTGTTTTTCTGTATATCCTTTGATTAATTTCTCATAAATTGTTGTACCAACTAAACTAATTGCTTGTTCTTCCAGATTTCTTGGTTCTGTAATTCCAGCTGCTTTTCTTTCTTCTTCGATTTTAGCTTGAGCTTCAGCTGGCGTAATAACTCCCCAAAGTTTATTAAATGTATTCATATTAAATGGCAAATTATATAATTCATTCTTGTAATTTGCAACAGGTGAATTGGTATATCTATTAAATTCTGCAAATTGATTAATATATTCCCAAACTTCCTTATTGCTTGTATGAAATATATGTGCGCCATATTGATGCACATTGATTCCTTTTACATTTTTGGTATAAATGTTTCCCCCAACATTTTCTCTCTTTTCAATTACTAAACATGATTTGCCTCTTTTGGTTGCTTCATGTGCAAAAATACTTCCAAACAATCCACTTCCAACAACTAAATAATCGTACATTTTCTATTTCTCCTCTTTTTTATTTTTATTCTCTTGTAATGCAATATAATGATTTAAGTCTTTGATTTTCTCATTCAATAATGACATTTTAATATTATTGATGAATGTTTGAATTAATAAGAAAATAATAACACTTAAAAATACAAAATTAACCGGTGCCATAAATCCTAGTTTCTTAGAAACCCAATCTACTGCATCCACAAAAATACTCATTAAAATTAATAGAATACTTCCTGTCATCCATACAACAGAATTCTCAATTTTTAACTTTGATTGTTTAATTCTCATAACACATAAAATGAATGAAATCACTGAAATAATAATCAATAAAATTCTTAATGTTAAACTCATTTTTTCCTCCACTACTTCTTGGTTGCCCATCTAATAAATATAATTGAAAACAACATATTTATCATGTACTGAGCAGATTTGATTGGATTCAAGTAACTCTCTCCAAACTCTCTGTCTTTCATTTCTACTTGAACTTCTTTTATCTTTAATTTCTTCTTTAATAAATATACCAACGTATCTGGCTCTGGTGTTAAGCTTGCATTTTTGATAAAATATTCAATTGCTTTTCTATTGTATGCCCTCATTCCTGATGTTGGATCTTTGATGGTTTTCCAAGTTGTTAGTTTGATTGCAAATGAAATTAACCTACTTCCTAACATTCTTGCTGTAAAAGGCTTTTTCTCTGTTACAAATCTTGATCCAATTGCAACATCATTTCCATCTTCAATTTCTTTAACTAACTTCTTCAAAAACTTTGCTTGATGTTGTCCGTCTCCATCAAACTGAATAACAACATCATAATTATTTTGATAAGCATATTTCATTCCTAATTGAACTACACTTGTCAATCCATAATTCACTGGCAAAGATAATAAATTGAAATGATTTTTCTCACAGATTTCTTTTGTATTATCTTTAGAACAATCATTAATAACGACATAATCAAAATCTGTATTTTCCTTTACATCTTTCACTGTTTTTTCAATATTTAAAGCTTCATTATAAGCTGGAATTATTATTAGTGTTTTCAATTCCTTCTATCTCCTTCTTTTCTTTTATACAAAAAAGTCAAAAATTACTTTTACAACTGATAAATCAATTGCTGTTAATAAAATCAAGAAAATAAATGCAATATTTTTGATTTTTACATAATTATTTTTTCTTGCTAAGCATAGTACTGGCAAAATCAAAATTGGTACGAAATACCTTCCTTGGACTCCTGATACAACTTCTGAGCCAACAGAAGACCAGATTAAATATAATGCTATAATTGTTAATAAATAAACTCCTATCGTAATAAATAAAGTATACATCCATTCCAATCTTTTCATTTCCTGCTGATTATCTTCAAAATAAACTGCTAAAATTAGCAAGAACAATAGGATTGTAATCTTAAGATGTGGAACATTAATATTAAGCCATCCTAAATTAGCACCAACTGCACCATATAAATATGGCTCACTCGTTTTTACAGCATCATTTAAAATGATTTTTACAAAGTAAATTGGTTGATGAATTACAAATTGTAATTGCTCTCCAAAATTAATATTATTTTCATAAATATAGCTTCTCTTATCTTCATATCGAGAAGAAACTTTAAACCAAATACCTGCAATTAATAATGGAATAACAATCGTTCCTAAGATAAGAAGTACTATTTGTTTTTTATTTAGCTTCTTTGTTCCTATCAATAATAAACTCAAACAACAAATTGGTAAATAAACATATTTAGCAACTGCTATTAATACACTAGTTATACAATAAATTATCTTTTCTTTTTTAGTAAATGCTTCTTCCTTATATCTTAAATAGAAAGTATAAGCAACATAAAAGATAGATAATCCTATAATTAAGCAATCGATTGACATTGATGTTCCTTGTTGTAAGCACATTGGGAAGAATAATAAAACGCCAACTGCCAATTTTCCAAATGGAATTTTTTTCATACTATAATACCCTAATAAAAGAAAGACTACATAATTGCAAAGTCTTGCTAGGTATTCTGCATATATTCCATTCATTCCTAAAATTCTTCCAGTAAGTAAACCTATAGAACTAAATAAATACAATGGTGAAAAATATCCACTAGCTGGATTAGTTACTGTTGTTGTATCTTTATAGTCAGTATGGATTCTTGACTTATCAAACATATCATTATAATTTGAAATATTGGGAATAACACTTTCTTCATAAAATTTTGGAATTGTAGTTGGATAGCTACCGTCTTTTTCTAATTTTGTAACCACTGTTCCAGTTGAAATTTCATAAGACTTCCATAAATGAGCTTGTTCATCTGGAGCAAAGGTTGGAATAATATATACTAAGAAAAACATTCCCACTGGTATTAAAAACACCATCCATAACTTTTCTAGTGTTTCTTTATTCAAAATCATATTTCTAACAAAACTTGCTACAAATACAATTGCAAATGGAATAAGAATCAATAAATACTTTAATGACCAAAATCCACCATAATGTTTTGCTGTAAAAATCTTAAGAAATAGAAGTGCAACAAAAAATGAAGCGATAAATTCTATTACAAATAATAATTTAATTTGATGTTTTTCAAGAAAATCTTTTACCTTTTCCATTGTTAAATCCCTTTATTATACTTTATTTGCGTCTTGCGCATGTTTATAAAATATCATCAAAAATTTGGCAAACCATTTTGGCCAAATTCTACAAAACATTTCATAATCTTCTTTGATTCTATTATTAGAATCAATACAATTAGAAGTCTCTGACTCAGAATGCACTCTATGAAATGTTAAAATTCTTTTAATATAAATAAAGCTACCTTTCTTTTCTGCCCAATCTAACCAGCTTCCCCAGTCAATGTTAGATTTCATATCTTCCCTATAGGGGCGTTTTCCAAGAACATCCGTATTTACGCAAACACTTGGTGTACTTAGCGGATTTCCAAACCAACAAATCATTCTTTTTGTTAATCTCGTTCTCTTATTAATCATGATAGGAAGCATCATTATCGCTTTTATTTTCAAATTTAGATTTTTCTTAGCCACTTGCCCATTCCTAATCTCCTTATGATTGGTACACACCATAATTCCATCTAAATTTGTTTGAAATGCTTTCTGGACTTCTTCTGTATAATGAGGATCATATAAATCATCTTGATGCGCTACTGTTACAAATTGCGTTCCAGCTTGCTCTACTGCAAAATTCCAATCAGGACCAATTCCTTTTTTGCCATCATTTACTTTTACCTCTAAACCATATTTTTGAGCTAATCCATAAACAAAATCATTTGGCGTAGAAGTAGTAATTATAATATTTGATTTTAATGTTTGATTTTTAAGGGATTGAATACATTCTTCCAAATATTTTGACTCTTGATAAGTCGCTATTGCAAACGTATGCTTCTCCCATTTTCCATTTTCCATTTTTATTTCCTTTTATACTCTATATTCAAAATTCCTAAAAAGAAACTTGCAAATGCAATCTGCACTCCCATAATAATAAAATATACTGCTGGAATGGTAATAGGCATTACTTTGACTGGATCAAGATTTCCCCAATCTCTGATTTCCCATAACACCATTGCATAAATTGTAAGTCCAACCCCTAACAATGTTAGAAATCCGCCAAAAATTAATCCCTTTTCTAATGTAATTTTACTTAAAAATCGAATTAATCTATCTGATTTGGGATTCATTCCACTATTAATTGCATATATTTTCGCGAATAGAGAAAAGATAACCATCTGTAATCCTACTACTACCATAGCGCCTAAATATAGTCTTGAATGAATACCAAGAACAATACTACCTAATTGGATATTCCTGAATAAGAAAATAAAAGATCCTATTAATCCTATTACCATTAAAATTAATCCAGGAATTAAGAATAACCACTTAGGACTATATAATAGTAAAAATTTTAAATGTCGCCATCCATCTGAAAAGCTCTTCAAATGTGGTGGTCTAGAACGTCCATCTTTCTTAAGAGTTGTTGGAATTTCTATAATTTTCAAATTGTTAAGATTTGCTTGAACTATCATTTCAGAAGCATATTCCATGCCAGTACATTTTAAGTCTAAATCAAGAATTGCTTGTCTATTGTATCCTCTCATTCCACAATTGAAATCTCCAATCTTAGAATGATAAAATAATCTTCCAAGGAAAGAAATCATCGGAGTTCCAATATATCGATGTGACCAAGGCATTGCTCCTTTTTCTATTCCACCTTTAAAGCGGTTTCCGCATTACTAGGTCATATCCTTCTCTTAATTTTTCTAAAAACGGCATAATATTAGAGAAATCATAGCTATCATCACTATCGCCCATAATGCAATATTTTCCGTATGCTTCTTTGGTTCCTTGCGTTAATGCAGCTCCATACCCTTTAATTGGAACCTGAATTACTCTAGCTCCATTTTTTATAGCAATTTTCTGAGAACCATCTGTACTTCCGTTATCCGCCACTAAAACTTCGCCATGAATATGGTTTTTTTCCAAAGCTTTTTTGGCTTTTTGGATACATATTTCAATTGTTTCTGCTTCATTTAAGCACGGCATTAGAATCGTTAATTCTAAGTTCTCTCTCTCCATTCCTTCTCCTATCTATTTTTATTTTCTTTTGCCTTTGTTTTTTCCTTTTTTTCTTTTTCTAGTCTTCTTTTATTTCTAGCTTCTTCTTTTCTTAATTTTTCTTCTTTACGCTCTTTGGCTTTTTTCTTTCTCTCAATTTTAGCTTCTAACTCTTCTTTTCTTTTTAAGCTCTCTTCCAATTCTCTTTTTTCTTTTTGCTTCTTAAAATATGGTCTAGCAATTCCAGGAAAATGTAAGATTGCTAAATTTTTTATTTTATAATCAAAAGATTCATACTTATATAATTTTAAAAATAGAGTAATTCCTTTCAAAGTAAATTTTTTTACAGCTTTCAAATCCTCATAATATTTTAATGCTTTTTGGCTCAACTCTTGAACACTTTTAGATTGAAATTTAGTTTGGTTTTTAATAAATACTGTAAAATGCTCTATTTTTACTGTAATAAATAAATTTCTAACATCATCTAATGTACTCATTTGCTCTGATCTTGTTTTAGAACCTATTTTATTATCTTTATGTTGTCTATATTTCATTGTTGGTTCATCAATATAACCAATTCTTCCCTTTTGACTTACCATTAAAGAAATCCAATAATCGTGTAATACATATTTAGACTCTTTTGGCAATGGCATAAACTCATTAATCCATTTTGATCTAACTAGCATTGTACAACCAGTTACAAAGTTATTCAAATATAAACTTTCAAAATTGTTATATTTCTTGATTCTATAGTCTAATCCTTTTAATCTCCAATAAGATGGTGCTATTTCATGCAATCTAGAATCTACAACAGCTAAATCCGTATAAACTAAATCTAGATGTTCTTCTTCTAGTTTTTTTACTGATTTTTCAATTTTATCTGGTTCCCAAATATCATCTTGATCTGCAAACATAAAATACTCAGAACGAACTCTTCCAATCAAAAACTCAAAATTGGCAACAACGCCAAGATTTTCTCCTTGATGAAAAATTTCGATTCGATTATCCTTAGCTTCATATTCTTCTAATATTTTTAATGTGCTATCTGTTGAGCAATCATCAGAAATGATTAGTCTGAAGTCTTGATATGTTTGATTTAAAATTGATTCAATTTGTTTTGCGACATACCTTCTACCATTGTAGGTAGCCATCAAAATATTGACTTTTTCCATTAATTATCCATATCCTTTTCTGTCTCTTTTACAAAATAAATTGGTCTATTCTTAACCTCTAAATATGTTTTTGATAAGTATTGTCCTATTACGCCTAAAGACATTAATTGAATTCCACCCATAAATACCATAATACAAACCATAGATGGCCATCCGTGATGTTGGATCTCCAAAAATCAATGTTTTAATAACAATTACTAAAATAAGTAATGCAGCTACTACTGTAAATACAATACCCAAAACAGAGCTAATTGCAAGTGGCGCTGTAGAGAAAGCTGTAATTCCTTCAATTGCATATTTAAACAATTTCCAGAAACTCCATTTAGTTTCTCCTGCTACTCTTTCTATATTTTCATATTCAATCCATTTCGTATCAAATCCTACAAAAGAAGTTAAGCCTTTTGAAAATCTGTTATATTCTTTCATAGAAATAATGGCATCTTTTACTTGTTTTGTCATTAAACGATAGTCTCTTGCTCCATCTACCATTTCAAAATCTGTAATCTTATCAATTAATTTGTAAAAAGCCCTTGAAAAGAAACTTCTAACTGGAGGTTCACCTTTACGACTTACTCTTCTAGTAGCAACACAATCATATTTATCATTCTTAATATAATTAAACATTTCTCTTAGTAATCTTGGCGGGTCTTGAAGATCAGCATCCATAAGTGTAATATAATCTCCAGTTGCAGCTTCCAGTCCAGCAAACATTGCAGCTTCTTTTCCGAAATTTCTAGAAAAAGAAATATATCTTACTTTTGTATCTTTTCTATGTAGTTCTTTCAATTCCTCTAAAGTTTTATCTTCTGAACCATCATTGATAAAAATATATTCAAAATCAATTTCTAAATCAGAAAAATCTTCTTTTGCCACTTTTTCCATTTCTTCATAGAAAAGTGGTACCATTTTCTCTTCATTATAGCAAGAGACAATTACACTTATTTTCTCCATTTTGAAGCTTCCTTTTCTCATATGTTTTCCTTTCAAATTCCAATTATAAGTTATCTTAACTATAGAATTAGAATCTTGATATCTTTAACCTTCCAAGTACTCTTTATGTTCTAGATACCAATCGATTGTTTTAACAATTCCATCTTTAAACATTGTTTTAGGTTCCCAGCCAAATTCTGTTTTTAATTTTGTTGGATCTATTGCATAACGATAATCATGACCTTTTCTATCTGTTACATATTCTATTAAGTCTTCTGATTTTCCTAATCTTTCTAGAATTAATTTGACTATCTCAATATTTCTTTTCTCGTTATGGCCACCAATATTATATCTTTCACCTTTTTTGCCTTGATGTAAAACAATATCAATTGCTTCACAATGATCTTCTACATATAACCAATCTCTAATATTCATACCTTGTCCATAAACAGGAAGCTTCTCATTTTTCAAAGCTTTTGAAATCATATGTGGAATCAATTTTTCATGATGTTGATATGGTCCATAATTATTAGAGCAATTTGTAACAGACACATTCATTTTAAATGTTTCTGCGTATGCAAGAGCAATTAAATCTGATCCTGCTTTTGATGCTGAATATGGACTATTTGGTTTAATTGGAGATGTTTCTGTGAAATATCCCTCTTCTCCTAAAGTTCCATAAACTTCATCTGTTGAGATATGAACAAATTTATTGCTTGAACCTTCTCCCCAAATTTGTTTTGCAGCCTCTAATAAAGTATGTGTTCCAATGACATTTGTATGTGTAAATACAAATGGAGTTTTGATACTATTATCAACATGTGACTCTGCAGCAAAATGAACAATTGCGTCAATCTCATATTTTTTAAGTGTTTCTTTTACAAATTCGAAATCACAAATATCTCCTTGAACAAATCTAATCTTGTCCTTGATATTATCTAAATTATGAATATTTCCTGCATATGTTAATTTATCAAATACTACAATATTGTATTTTCCCTCATATTTATTTACCATTAGTTCTGCAAAATTGGCACCTATAAAACCTGCTGCACCTGTAATTAAAATATTTCTCATTTTATTTTCTCCTTATTTTAAATTTTGAAATAAATCTGTTTCTTTTAATTCTTTTAAAGATGGCCATTTTCCATCCTTTTCAGATGTTAAATATTCTTCTGGTTTCATTCCAGGAACGGCTGGCCAAACAATTCCAACATCTGGATCATCCCATTTTAATCCGCCTTCAGCTTCATGATTATAAACATCATCACACTTATAACAGAATTCTGCTTCATCAGACAAAACTAAAAATCCATGAGCAAATCCTTTTGGAATCATAAACATTTTCTTATTTTCTTCAGAAATTGTTACTCCAACCCACTTTCCATAAGTTGCACTTCCTGGTCTTAAATCTACAGCAACATCAAATACTTCTCCTTTGATGCATCTAACAAGCTTGGCTTGTGTATTTTCTTTTTGAAAATGTAATCCTCTCAAAACACCTTTTTTTGATTTTGATTGATTATCTTGTACAAACTCTGTTGTAATTCCAATTTCAGCAAAATCTGGCTTGGAATATGTTTCCATAAAATAGCCTCTATTATCACCGAAAACTGTTGGTTCAATAACACATACGCCTTCAATTTCAGTATCTGTTCTTTTAAATTTTCCCATTTGAATTTTAACTTCCTTTCTTATATTTAATTATCAAATTAATTTATATCATATACAATGCTAATTTTCAACACCCACTTTATATATGAGAGATAACTTTAATCTTCATATTTTCTAATAGCATAATTAGAAGAATTCAAACTAAAGTTAGGGTTATAATATGGATCTCCGTTTTCATAAATCTCTTTCCATTTTGCTTGGAATTTCTCAATTTCTTTTTCAAATCTAGCAACTTTTTCAGGAGTATCTTCATATCCTCTTGTTTTTGATTCATAATGTTTTAATGTTACAAATGGATCATAAACAATTAGTTTTCCTGCCTTTCTAATTTTCAAACAGAAGTCTAAATCATTAAATGCAACTGGCATATCTTCATCCATATATCCAACTTCTTCATATACTTCACGTCTTGCCATCATACAAGCAGCCGTAACTGCACTAAAATCTTGAATTGTACTTTCTCTTGCAAAATATCCATGTAAATGTCTTGGTAATCCTCTAAATAAATGTGTTGCAACTCTATCTACACCAAATACAATTCCAGCATGTTGAATTGTATTGTCTGGATAAAATAATTTTACACCAACAGCTCCAACTTCTTTTCTAGAACAGAATCCAATCATTTCTTCTAACCAGTCTTCTGTTTCTACCTCTGTATCATTATTTAATTGTAAAATAAATTCACCATCTGAATTCTTAACACCACAATTAATAATTTTAGAATAATTAAATCCCTCTTCTGGATATTTAATTACCTTTATTTTTGAATTTTTTTCTAATTCTTCATAATACTCAAAAATCTCTTTTGAAGTGCTATTATTTTCTACAATAACAATCTCATAATTTTGATATGTTGTTTTATTTAAAATAGAATCTACACATGTTTTTAATGTAGCTTTTTCATCTTTATTTGGAATAATGATGGAAACCTTTGGATTTCCTTCAAATTCGTACTGTGTTCTATATGTTCCAAGACTAGCACCATGACTAACTTTTCCTTTAATTCCCATTCTCTTTAAATGGTCTTCTACAACATAAATTCCAGCTTCAAAGGCATAAGGTTTTGACTGTACTTCTGCTTGCGCTGTTGAATTTGGATGAACTCTCCAATGGTATAACACTTTTGGAATATGAATAATATTTTTATAATCTTTTACTGTTTCAGCAACTCTTATAATAATATCAAAGTCTTGTGCCCCATCATATTTACTTCTTTCTCCTCCAAGTTTATCCATTAGTTCTTTTTTGAAAACACTAAAATGACAAATGTAATTATTAGATCTTAAAAAGTCTAATGAAAAATCAGGTTTAAAATGAGGATTAAATCTAGGTTTATCTAATGTTGTAATTTTGTCTTCATCCGTATAAATAAATTCCACCTCCGGATTTTCATTAATGCATTTTACAACCTCATATAAAGAGAAAACCGGTAATAAATCATCATGATCGAATAAAGCAATAAAATCTCCTGTTGCCATTTTAATACACTCATTTGTATTTCCAGCAATTCCCTTATTATCATTTAAAAACTGATATTTAATTCTACTATCACTTTTAATAATTTCTTGTAAAGTTTCATCTTGTTTTGTACTTCCGTCAGCTAAGCATAATTCCCAATTAGAATATGTTTGCTGAATCAAGCATTCCACAAGTTCTTTAAAGAAAAAATATGGTGTATTGTACATTGGTACTAAAATACTAATTTTTGGATTATAGGCAAATTTTGTTTTTCTTTGCTCCTCTAGTTGCTCTGGAGTTGGTTCATTATGTTTAATCCAAGCTTTATAATCTGCATTAAAATCATTATATTCTACCTTTCCAAATACAACACCTTTAATTTGTATCAATGTTTTTTTCCATCCATTTGTCTTAATAGAATGGAATACTTTTTTTATATTGCTTGGCTTAAATCCTTTTACAATATGTGCCAAACTACGAAATAGCTTTCTTAAAAATGTTCCTTCAGGAATTAATTTATCTCTTAATCTCATTTTTCTGTACCTCTATTTTAGAATTTTTCTAACTCCTCTTAATGGTTTTGTTACTTTCCATGACAAAGAGTTTTTCATATTATTTAATTCATTTTCTGTTTCTCTTAAAATATTACATGTCTGCTCCATGTTATCTTCTAAGAACTTAATTCTACTATCTTTTTCTAATAGTAATTTTTTACAGTCTTCTGTAATATTTTGAATTTGCTCTTTACTTTTATATATTTGTGTCCAAACATCACTTGTATATGTATGACGTTTCCAATTCTCTCCACTTCTTATTTTTTCTTGGATTTTATCATCTAATTTTTTAAACAATTCTACTTCCAAAGAATCAATTGAAAATCTGTTTACCATTAATTCTTTTAATTTTGAATTATAGTAAAATGAACGATAAATAATATACTCTAATGGCAGATTTTCATCAAACCACTCTTGGTCATAAAAATAATACTTGTCCTCTATATAAAAGATGTTTGGAAATACTAAATCCCATAATCCATATTTTACAAAAGTCATCTTCGCAATTTCTTCTTTTTGATATGAAATCTGATATTTGTCAAAAACATTATTTTCACTGTTTTCCAAAACTACTAATTTTTCTTTTAGTAACTCTACTAAATGGTCTATTATCTGATTTGCTTTTTCTTCTTTATTTTCTTTTAATAATTGTAAAATTTGCTTATCTAAGGTTTGTTTGCCTTTTTGGTATCTGCTAATAATTTTATCTTCCTCATAGCTGTCTAAAGTTTCTAATCCAAGCTGATTTAGCAAATCAATATTTTTCTTAATTTGATCAATATGTTTTTTTGACTTTTCACTTGCTGCAGTTTTATAAACTTTGTCTCCTGCAATAACTGTTTTTATTCTATATTCTTCTTTTCTCATATTAGAATATGAAATAAATTCAGCCGGATTCGGCTCAAATTGCCACTTACTACATTCCACAATAAAGCTATTAGCAAATATTGGAAATAGCTTTGGATCTTGTACCAAAAGTTTTTCGAATTCTTGATTTTGCTCATAAACTTTAATATCGTTTTCCGCATAAAAAACAATATTTCTAGAAAGCGTTTCTGCATCTGGCAAATGTTTATCTGTAAAAATAACATTTGTATCTTCACAGTCTGGTAATGGATAGTAAAACTTTCTATAAACAAGTCCTAATTTATCTAATAATTCTTCAATCTCTCGCTTACAAAACAGGTTGTCTCTCACATCTACTTGGCAAAAATGCTTCATAGACAAAGAATTATCAAATTCTAGCAACAATTTCTCATTTTCTTTTAGCTTTTGAACTGCTTTTTCTATTTCGTTTTGATTGCTTTTGTTTAGCTTCTTTAAGACAATACCATTTTCCAAAGTTTTATCCCCTTTCTATTTTTCTAAATTCCACAGTTGGATCCATATCAAAGCATCCAACCATCTTTCTCTGAGATGTAACTTCAAATATTAATGCATCATAATTTCGATTCATAACAATTAATTCGCCATTTTCATCAAATCTATTGCAACTAACAGATAATGTATATTTTCCAGGAGCTAATCTTAATTTTTGTTCAAAGTCAAAAATATATTCTTCTTCCGCTTTGCAAATTCCAGTTTCAATTCCCATAAAGTTTGTATTATTTCCACACATTTCTTTACCGTGAAAATCCTTGATGGTAATGGATACAAATGGATTTTCCACATCTGTATTAAATTGTACTTTTAGCTTAATATGTGTCTCTTCATTGTTATCTACAATTGGCAAAGGCTGATTATCTTTATCAAAAATTCCATAATCATAAACATTTGCTTCATTATTTCCATATACAGTCATGTCTGGATTAACCGTGAAATGTTCTTTCCATTCTGCTTTTTCATCTATGCTATTTAACACTTCTTTTGTTATTTTATTCTTTCCAGCAGTTCCATCACTTTCTCTCATTTTGGTAATTAATTTTTTATATTCTTCTACACCTGCTTTGACATCACCATCGAAAATTTTCTTTCCACTTTGCAAAATGATTGCTCTATTACAGTTATTCAAAACATCAGAAATACTATGTGTTACAAAAAGAATTGTTTTTCCTTTTTTCTTGAATTGTTCGAACTTTTTAAAACATTTTAATTGAAATGCCATATCTCCAACAGATAATACTTCATCTACAATTAAAATATCTGGATCTACATTAATGGCACAAGCAAATGCTAAGCGCGCAAACATACCTGAAGAATAAGTTTTTACTGGTTGATATAAATGCTCTCCAATATCAGCAAATTCAATAATCTCTTTTTCTTTCTCTTTTACTTTTTCTTTGGTAAGTCCCATAATTTGACCATGTTGATAAATATTTTCATATCCTGTAAGCTCTGGATTAAATGCTGTTCCAAGCTCTAATAAAGAACTGATTTTTCCTTTCATATTTATTTCTCCAGAAGTAGGAACAACAACACCTGTTATCATTTTTAGCAAAGTAGATTTTCCAGCACCATTCCTTCCAAGAATTCCAAGAATCTCTCCCTTTTTTAGTTCTAGATTAAAATCTTGTAATGCTGTAAAAGTAGAATGCTTTTGATAATGTGGTAAAATAATTTCTAACAATCTATCTTTTTTTCTTTTATACATTTTATATTCTTTGCATAAATTTTTAATTTCTAATACAGTCTCTTGATTTTCTTCACTCATCTTCAAACCTCTAATCTCTAATTTCTAACCTCTATTACAACACATCTGAAAAATCTTTTCTTGTCTTTTTGAATACATGATTTCCCCAAACAAATAACACTATTGTGATTACCCAAAAGATAATCGTGTAAATTCCATGTCCTTTTGTAATGATATTCTCATGAATAAATGCTTGTCTTGCAGCAGATACCAAATACGTAAACGGTATACATTGTAATACTCTAGCAATTGTTGGATGCCCTGCAATCCTTTGCATATCCCAAACAATTGGAGTAAACCAGAAAAATAGTTGCATCACAATATTTAATAATTGTGAAAAATCAGGAAGTACTGTTACTACTGCTGATGTAAATCTTGTTAATGCAATAACAAAACAATACATTGCAAATACTGCATATAATAAAATCAAAAGATTTGGAAAATATCCAAAAATTGAGCTTACTACAATTGCAATAATAAATAAGAACATTGATACAAATGAAGATGCAATAATTGAAATAACAGGAATTGTATCTACTGGAAAGATTACTTTTTTTACCAAATAACTATAAGCTCTAATAGAATTACTAGCGCTAATAATAGAGTCATTTAATGTCATCCACATTGACATAGCTGGCAAATACCAAGATACATATGGGTAATTTCCTACACTTCCTACTTTTAAAATATATTGAAATACAATAACATATGTTAACATGAAAATAAATGGTTGTAAGAATCCCCAAATTGCTCCCAAACTCGTATTAGCAAAACGATTCTTAAAATCATTTTTTCCTATTCCCCAAATTATTTTTCTGTTGATAAAAACATTTTTGATAAATTCCATTTAGATTTCCTTTCTCGATTATCTTTTCTTTAATATTTTTAATATTGCATATCTTATTTGAAATAAAAATTTCGCTACTAAAGGGAAGTTTAAAACAAGCCAATTTTCCAAATAATACATTTTCTTCTCTGTTCGATATAACTGATGAAAAATTGACCAACCTCTTAAGTTAAAATACTTTACACTTTTTAATCTTTTAAAATATTCTAATGCCTCTAAATTAAGTCTTTGTAAATCTTCCGGGAAAATTTGACTATTCTCACAATATGCTTCAAAAACACCTAATTTAACTTGAATCAATAAATTTCTAACTTCTCTAAAGTCACTCATTGTATGTGTTACTTTTTGCGCACCAACTTCATTATTTCCATGCTGTCTATAAAGAATATAAGGTTCTTTCAAATATGCTACTTTTCCATGAAGAGAAACTACCAGTCCTATCCAATGATCATGAAGCATATACTTAGAGTTTTTAGGAAGTGGTAACACTTTTTCAATCACACTTTTTTTACTCAAAATTGTACATCCTGTTACACAATTATATAAATAATTCAATTTAGTAGTAGAAAGATATCTTTGGATTTTATCATTTAACAACATAAACTCATTGAAAGAAGTATGAATTTTCTGCAAATTTTGATCTACTACTTTCAAATCTCCAAATACCAAATCTGCGTTTTCTTCTTTTAGTTTTTCTATTGATTTACTTACTTTTTGAGGAAGCCAAACATCATCTTGATCTGCTAGCATATAGAAATTTGATTGTACTTGTTTTAAAAGAAATTCTATGTTTCGAATAACGCCTAAATTCTCTTCTTGCAAAAATACCTTTATTCTACTATCGTTTTGTTCATACTCCTTTAAAATAGAAACGGTATTATCTTTTGAGCAATCATCAGAAATTATTAATCGTATCTTTTGATAATCTTGTGACAAAATACTATCTAACTGCTCTTTTATGTACTTTTCTCCATTATAAGTTGGCAACAAAATATCAATTGTATCTTCCATGTTCTCTCCATACTATCATTAATCTTCTACAATACGATTAAATTTATATAAGCTATAATCATCATTTTCATATATTTTCTTAATATCATACCCTAATAAGTATTCGTCTGGAAATTGAACTAATTTTCCTAAAACTAAATAGTTACAACTATTGCTTCTACAATAATCACAAATATCTTTTAAATTTCCACCTTTTATGATAGAAACAATTGACCAATCTTTATATTCGGCACTTACATCTCTGGCTTCTGGTAGCATAATATTTCCATCAATTTGTCTTGTATAAACAAGGAATGGCTCACTACCTGCCAATCTTTTAAAATCGCCTTCATCTTTAGAAATATATTCAATAATATCTAAAACACTATCTGGAACTTTATAGTAATTACCAACCTTAATAAATTCTTTTTTATCCAAATGATACATATAAGTACCAGATATTATAATGACACAAATGATTAAAACAAAAGTAAACGCTTTTTCTAACTTCTTTTCTTTATGATCAATCATCTCTGTAAACATAAATGCAATTGAAATTCCAAGGGGCAATAACCAATAAACTCTCCAATAAGTGGAAGTTTCTCTTAAAATTGTCGTTATAAATTTTGTAAATACAGGACATAAATTTAATATAAAGATAATAATACTATAAAACCCAAAAATAATTTTGATTTTTCTCTGCTTTCTGTCATTTTTCTTCATAAAAGAAATTACATATAAAATTGACATTAAAAATAAACCTATATATAATCCTGTTCCAACAAACCTTGTAAAAGCCTCTTGGCAAACCTCTACTGTTTTTTTACTTACTTCAAACATTTTAATTCCTCTATTTTATAATCAAATACATTATTCCATACACAATACTTGGTAAACAGCATGGAATGAATTTTAAAATATATTTTATATTTTTATCTTTTATTGTATATAAAACTACTAAAACAGTACACTCAATTATTGGTAAGAAAATTGACATAGATGACAATAAATCTGCTGCCCACAATGTAATAAATAATAATACCCAATAAAAGCCATCTTTTTCTTCACCAAGATACTCTAAAAATAAATAAATAATGAATGGTAAAATAATATTTGCTAAAAGTGATTTACCTTGCCACGCTCTACCTAGCAATCTAACAAATATTGCATATCTTGAATATTTTCCAAAAATATATAAACCACTTAGAATTACCATAAATAGCATTGTTTTTTTTCTATCATGTTGGAATAATGCTGTTCCAATCAAATAGTACACTGTATAAGCCACAACAAGAAATGCTACTGGAAAAACTGTATGAGCTGTAATTGCTGGATGAGTTCCAACAATTTCTGAGATTGTTGCCGTATAATATGGAAATGGTGAAAACACATGTCTTGTTGGAAAACTTTCGTATTTATAACCAATATCATTATATACAAACAATGTATCTGTATCTCTAGCAATTGTAGCTTTAGCAACGAAATTAGAATCATCATAATCTTCGTACATATAGGAAAATCCCATATATCCTTGAAAAATTAACAACCCTAAAAAAATAATTGTTAATATTTTTGGCATCTCTTTTACTTTGCCTATATTTACCTTTAAAATTTCTTTGAAATTCTTTCGATTCAAGATAATTGATATTATAGTTAATATTGTAATCATTACTGTCCATGCAATTCTGAGTGCAGTAAATGAAAATTTCAAGAATGTAAATGGAATTGCTAATATTTCAAAAACTAAAAATTCTATCAAAATTCCAACAATATAAGCCATCAAAATATTTTTATTATCGTCTTTAGCAAATTTAATCATATATAATCCCATTAGACTAGGAATTATTAGTAACCACAATATTATTAAAATTATCGTCTTAATCATTTTCTCTCCTATTGAAATACAATTTGATTTGGGCTCGTATTATGCCATAAAATTTCAGCACCTGTTTCTTCTAAAACTGCTCTATTCTCTTCAACAGTATACCATGGAACTCTTGCTACATTTTCCATTAACCAATCTGGTGCCGCAAAAAATGCGATTTTAGGAGAAACTTCTCTATAAAACTCATCTCCTAAATTATTGTTTCCGTGATGTCCTACTTGAAGATAATCTGATTTTAAATCATTTTTACAATTCTCCATCAAATACTCTCCAATTACTTCTGATTGAACATCTCCGCAAAACAGTAATGATTCTTCATTTCCATATAATTTAAATACAATTGCTCCATTGTTTAATAAATTATCTGTCTTTTCATCAATCCAATCTTCATAACTACATAAAACTTTCATTTTCAAATCTATCAATTGGTATTGATTGCCAGGATGTACCTTTACTTTTTGAGGCAAATCCATTGCTAAATAATCTTCATAAACACTCCAATCATCTTCATAAGGAGCATTTTTCTTTAATAGCTCCATATCTGTTGGAGTATCTGCTACATATACTTTTTTGATTTGAACATCATTTTCTTCATTTGCTATTCTTACAAATTCTCCACCATGATCAGCATCAAAATGCGTTATAATCCAAGCATCCACAACATTATTGTGTTCTGCTATTTTATCAATTAAAAATTGATGTTGTTCTTCTACATCTCGATATCCACCATCTATAATCACTAGACCTTTTTCATTGCCTTCTATTGTAAAACACATCATTTGACTTCCTTCATTGCTACCAAATTGTGTTAACGTCCAACTTTCATTTTTAATAATTGGTTCTTCTTTTTCTTTTGGTAAAGTTTTTCCTCTTCCTGAGAACAAAAAAATAACGATTAATAGAAAGCAAATAATTCCTAGTATTTTCCAAACTTTTTTCATAAAATATTTCTTCCTAAAATTCTTTTTAAAATCCACCGTAATTATATATAAATTAGATAAAAAAGTCAATATTGAAAGCCTATTTACTAACAATTTTGGGGATTTTTATAGTATCATAGAAAATACTCCCCAAATAGGTGAAACCTTCATCCATTTGGGGAGTATCCCACTTTTATCTTTATTTAAATAATTCACTATCAAAAATATGCTCGTATGTATTGTTCTCATCTTCAGCAACTTGCTTTAAATATTTACCATATTCTGTTTTCTTATATTTTTGAGCATGTTCTAAAATCTTTTCTTTTGAAATCCATCCATTTCTATATGCATATTCTTCTAAACAAGCAATTTGAACACCTTGACGAAGCTCTATTGCTTTTACGTAATCACACGCATCACTTAATCTATCTGGAGTTCCAGTATCAAACCAAGCATATCCATTTCCAAGAGGAATTACTTTTAATTTTCCTTTCTCCATATAAACTTTATTTACATCTGTAATCTCTAATTCTCCTCTTTCAGAAGGTTTTATTTCTTTTGCAATCTTTACAACTTCATTATCATAAAAATAAATTCCAGGTACTGCCAAATTTGATTTTGGATATGTTGGTTTTTCCTCGATTGATAATGCTGTTCCATTTTTATCAATTTCAACAACACCATAAGAAGTTGGATCTGCAACTTTATATCCAAAGATGATTCCACCTTCTTTTAAATTACTTGCTGCTTTTAAAACTCTTTCAATTCTAGAACCATAAATCATGTTATCTCCTAAAATTAAAGCGACATTATCATCTCCAATAAAGGCTTCTCCTAATCTAAAAGCATCAGCTAGTCCAACCGGTTTTTCTTGTACTTTATATTGTAAATTCATTCCTAAATCAGAACCATCTCCTAACAAACTCGCAAAAGCTGGTAAATGTACTGGTGTTGAAATAATCAAAACATCTTTAATTCCTGCCATCATAAGTGTTGATAATGGATAGTAAATCATTGGCTTATCATATACTGGTAACATTTGCTTTGAAACAGCTAATGTTATTGGATAAAGTCTTGTTGCACTACCACCTGCTAAAATAATACCTTTCATTATAATTCCTCCTCTTTTTCAAATTATAATAATTAATCTTTGAAATAAAAATCCCAATCTTAATCACTCTAATTCGAAATATAATTTTTTATATATTTTGTGCTTTTAACTCTTCTTCAACATAAATTGCAAGAGCATCTTGCCAATTTTCTGGCACAATACCGACATTTTTTAATTTTTCTTTTGATAATTGACTATTTTTTGGTCTATCACTTGACTGTGGATTCATTTCTTTGTATTGCTCTGAAGTTAATGGATTTACTTTTGTTGTAATTCCAGCTAACTCATAGATTTTTTTGGTAAACTCATACCAAGTTGTAAATCCTTCGTTTGTTGAATGATATACACCATATTCAGGTTCTTTTTCCATAATTTGTTCAATAATATGGCAAAGAGTTGTTGTTGATGTTGGGCTTCCATGCTGATCGCATACAACAGAAACTTCATCTCTTGTTTTAGAAGCATTCATCATTGTTTTTACAAAGTTTTTGCCTCTAATTCCATATAGCCAGGCTGTTCTTAAAATATAATACTTTTCAGCCTTAGCTGCATTTTGCTCTCCCACTAATTTTGTTCTTCCATAAGCACTTACTGGAGCTGGATCCATATTTTCAGTATATATCTGATCTACTGGAAGATTACCAGGAAAAACATAATCTGTACTAATGTGAATAAAAGTACTTCCATTTTCTTTAGCAGCTTCTGCAATATTCCCAACAGCAGTTCCGTTTACGGCTAATGCTAAATCTTCTTTTACCTCGCATGCATCTACATTCGTAAATGCTGCACAATTAATAATATAGTATGGATTTACTTCTTTTACTTTAGCAAATACTGCTTCTCTATCACAAATATCTAAAGTTTCTAAAGTTGTTCCAGTAACTTCATAAATCTTTTCTAATCTTTCTCTTAATTCTCCACCTAGCATTCCATCTGCGCCAATTAGTAATACTTTTCTCATTTTCCCCCTCTTTTCCTGCTGTTACCCCAGCATTTTATATAAATCTAACCTTTACATGCGGATTATACCACACAAATTTATAAATTCAAAGTCTTTTGTACAAGAAATCACACAAAATTCACAATTATACTTCCCACAAATTCAAAAAGACAAGTAATGGTAAACACCCATGACGCAAGTCTCCAAAATCTTCTATCAGAATAATTCAAAACAATATATGCTTCTAATACAAATATTAGATACGATAAATCTAATATTGTTACATTTAAGGTAGAAGGTACTGGCATAAGGATAATCATAACTAATCCTAATAAAGCAATATAAGCAGACTTTGTCAAATTAAATAATCCTTCCATTCTAGCAAACATATAAATTATCATATAAATCTGTAATAAATTAAAACCTAAAACTACTAAATAATTTGGAATAAAAGGAATTACCTTATTAGATACAATTAAAAGTAACTCTAATATACTCACAACTACTGTCGGCATAATAAAATTTAAATGCTTGTTTTCTTCTTTAAATATATACCATACTCCTATTAATAATCCTATTGGAAAAACGGAAATCATAGAAGCAAGGCAAGAGCTATCTTCATATTGAATATTTCTATCAAATACTAAAAAGCTATTATACGTATAACTCTTCAAATAGTTGACTCCAGCAATCTTTTCTAAACTTTTCATTGGACTATATTTATAAAATATAATTCCTAATGCAATAGCAATTAAAATTCCTATAATTAAAACAATTTTAGGAGCAATTTTGATTTCTTCTTTTGATTCGTATTTTTTTATTTTTTTCAAGTTTTCTTTTTGCTCTTTTTGATTTTGATAGAATTCTATCATTCTCCAAAGAATTAAAGTTAAAAATGCTATTCCAACAGGAATTTGAAAACTAATATTAGACAACATCAAAAATCCTAATATTCCGAACTGATATTGCAATACTATATAAATATTGATATTGTGTTTTTTCTAGCAATTTATCTAATGATATGAATATTAATTCACAAGTTAAAATCGCCTCTATTAACCCAGAATTGATATATTGGACAACACTACTAGAAAAACAAATTAACAAAGTTCCAATATAAGAAATTCTCTTTTGATGATTTGTTATAACTTCGCAAGCAAAAAAAGTAACAAAAACAAATATAATCCATTTTAAAATATCATTTACTATTTCCATACTATTCTCCTAATTCATCTACTGCAATACTTACGCTCTCACTCATATATCCCTTATTATATAAATATCTTTTCACATCTTCAATCTCTTCTGGATTCTTCACTTTTTTCATTAATATATTTTTAGCAGATTTTATTTCAAACTCTAGCAATTCTTCTCTATTTTCATAAATATATTCGTCTAAAAGATGTTTATTTACTTTCTTTTGTTGCAATTTATAATTCATTTCTTTGATTGACATATTTTTTAAAGCTTTATATTCCTTAATACTTCTTTCAATATAATCCTTGTCATTCAAATAATTATTTTCTTTTAAAATCTCAATAATATCCTCTAATTTATCTTCTTCAATTTCTGTTTGAAATTTTTCTCTTACTTCATTTTCTGTTCTTTTTTTGTATAAGACAAATTTTAAGACTTTTGTTGTCATTTTATCGAAAGCTTCTGCTTCAGCTAGATTATTTGTAAATTCCATTTTATATCACCTCATTATGATACGACAAGACGCCTCAGCTATTGCTGAGGTGTCTTACTATTATTATATTATTCTTCCACATCAAGTTCTTCTTGTTCATCATCATCTTCAGTCTCGTTTTCATCTACTAATGCATTTTCAAAAGCTTGATTAAAGTTTTCTCTAATTTTCTTTTCCACTTCTTTCATTACGTCTTGATGTTCTTCCAAGTAAACTTTTACATTTTCTCTACCTTGGCCAATTTTCTCTCCTTTATAACTAAACCAAGATCCACTCTTTTCAATAATATCTAAGTTGACTGCTAAGTCTAAAATATTGCCTTCTGCTGAAATTCCTTTTCCATAGATAATATCAAATTCTGCTTCTCTAAATGGAGGAGCAACTTTATTTTTAACAACTTTAACTCTTGTTCTGCTTCCTAAAACTTCTCCGTTTGTTTTAATGTTTTCAACTCTTCTAATATCTAATCTAACTGATGCATAGAATTTTAAAGCTCTACCACCAGGAGTTGTTTCAGGATTTCCAAACATAATTCCAACTTTTTCTCTTAATTGATTAATAAAGATAATTGTTGCATTTGTTTTACTAATTGTTCCAGCAAGCTTTCTTAAACCTTGTGACATTAATCTTGCTTGTAAACCAATATGGGCATCTCCCATATCTCCATCTATTTCTGCTTTAGGTACTAAAGCTGCAACAGAGTCAACAACTACCAAGTCAATTGCTCCACTTCTTATTAAAGCTTCTGCTATTTCTAAAGCTTGTTCACCAGTATCTGGTTGAGCAACAATTAAATTATCTATATCAACACCTAAGTTTTTAGCATATACAGGATCTAAAGCATGTTCTGCATCAATAAAAGCTGCTTCTCCACCTGTTTTTTGAACTTCTGCTAAACAATGTAAAGCAAGAGTTGTTTTACCAGAAGATTCAGGCCCAAATATTTCTATAATTCTTCCCTTTGGAATACCACCAATTCCCAAAGCAACATCTAGTGCTAAGGAACCAGTTGGAATTGCTTCAACATTCATCTTTGTTGCATTTCCTAATTTCATTACAGAACCTTTTCCAAATTGTTTCTCTATTTGACTCATTGCAGCTTCTAAAGCTTTTCTTTTTTCATCATTGTTTCCCATATTCATTTTCTCCTTTTGTTTTACTTTTATAAAAATTTGTTCTCCGAACTTACGTTCATTTACATTATATCTTTAAATTATTTTTTGTCAAGTGTTTTTTACAAAATTTTTGTTCGTTTTTGAATAAACTTATAAACTTCATCTTACAAGTCCTATTGGCGATACCACTTCTCAATATTGTAAAACATTGAATAACTATTTGGTGAAATTTTTCCACATAATGTTTGATTATAAACAACAGAACTTGTATTTCTATATAAGAAAATATATGGAAAAGTTGCTAAATATTCATCATATAATTTGCTATAATTTTCTCTCTGTTTTGTATAATCAGTTGCATTTCGAATATCATTCATAATATTGGTTAAATTTTCTGTATGAAAGTTTGCCAAATTGTCATCTCCGAATAAAGCTGTTGCTTTAGGGCTAAAACCTGTATGAATTCCCGCAATCATCACTTCATAAGCTTTATTATTAAAAGCATTGGCAAAACCTTCACTTGTTTCTTCTTGTACTATAACTTCTATTCCATGATTTGCAAGCTGGGCTGCAATAACATTTGCTGCAGTAATTCTATCTGGATAATTTCCGTTTACTATAATAGAAAATGTCAATACTCTTCCTTCTGCATTTTCCCAACGATTATTTTGATAAATCCAGCCCGCTTCCGTTAATAAGTTATCTCCTTGATTATCCAAATAAACGGTATCTAATTTCGTATCATAAATCCAACTATTAGAAGGAATTAGAAAATTCGTCTGCAAATATCCATTTCCTAAATTAGCCATTAAATTTGCTCTATCAATAAAAAGAGCAATTGCTTTTCTAGTTCTACCATCTGACAAAATATCTACTCCAGTATTAAAACTTAAAAACGTAACATCTCTTTCTGGAACATCTACTTTCGTATAGCCTAACGAACCAATATATGTTTGAATATTTTTAGAATCCACTTCCATAATGTCAATATATCCAGATTTAAAAGCGGCATACATATTTCCAATAGAATCATAGATATTAATATCAATTTCTGTTAACTGTGGTTTTTTATCTTCATTCCAATAATTTTCATTTGGAACTAATTTTAAAAGTCCACTCTCATAAGAAGAAAATCCAAACATTCCTGTTCCCATTGGATAATTATTTTTTTCTGTATTCCAAATATCTTCGTTTGCATAATAATTACTACTAATAATTGGCATTGTTAAATTATATTCAAAAAACTCTACTTCTTGAGATAATATAATTTTCAAAGTATTTTCATCAATAATATCTAATCCATCTACAAATTGCAAATTAGAACTATAACTACAATTATTATTCTTAATTACATCTATTGTAAATTTTACATCTTGAGCTGTAAAATGACTTCCATCTTGCCAATAAACGTTATTTTTTAAAGTCACAATATAAGTTGTATTATTTTCTTTAGCAACACCGTTTGCTAAAACAAATTCTAGCCCATAATCTCCTTTTATTGTAACTAGCGGATCATAGATTATCTTAGAAATCTCTTTCACGTTTTTATTATTGGTTAAAATTGGATTTAAAGTATCAAGCTCTGCAATTCCTAATCTTACATTAGTTATAAGATTCGTAACTGTTGAAACCTTATCTTCAACCTGATTTGTAGATGAATCTTTACTATAGAAAACAACATAAGTAATGATTAATAAAATTATAAAACCTAGAACAAAAATATATTTAAAAACACCTTGTTTCACGTCTCAAATAAACTCCTAAATAAAATATAAGTCAAAAAAATTATTACATGTTTTACGTTAAAAGTCAATAATAATTTTCGTAAAAATTTTCATAAAAAACAAAAGAACTTTGTAAAGACAAAGTTCCTAATCACTCATTAAAATGATGATAGTGATGCAATATATGGTTCATTTTTAGCACTATCTATCAATTTAAAATTATATGTCTTTTCAGTTGTTTGATCAATAACTACTGTAACTCTTATTTTTGTTCCAGTATCAGATGCCTGAGTAATATCTCTAAAACTATCTACTGCTTTATATACATTTGTAGAAGCATCTGCAATATAAACTTCTCTAATCTCTGTTTCTAACTTTGTATTAAATGTTAAATTAACATCATATACATTATCTATATTAGAAATTTTTGTTGCTATTACAACTGGCTTCGCTATTTCTGCTGTTCCTTTTTTTATAACTGTATTTGATCCCCATTCTGATGGAGTATAATAAATTTTTGTATTATCGTTAGAATCTTTAATTCCATTTACAGAATAAGCTGTTCTTGTAGAAAAATCGACAACAACTGCATCAATTCCTTTTAACCCGAAATATTTCACTAAATCATTAGAAGTGAAATAAAATGTCTTTGTTGATGGATTAGCTTCATCAACTGCTGATTCTAATGATGTATATTTCTTTATTAAATTCTTTGCTTCTGTTTGATGCTCTACTAATAATTTGGTTACAAACTTTTCATTATCTTGTTTGATATTATATCTTTCATTAAAATAATCTGAATAATCTGTTGCGGTGTGGCCGTTCTTTCAAATATGTTTGATAATCTGAAGCTGTCTCATCTACTAGTTTTTGTATTTCTTCAAGTTCCGTTTTGGCTCCTTCAAATTTCATTTGATTATAAGCATTCATACTTGTAACAACTGTAGTTGCTGCTAATATTAGTATTAACAATATGGATGCTACTAATGAAATTAACGTGATTCCTTTGTTATTCTTCATAACAAAAATTCCTTTCTTTTGTATTATTGATTACGATAATACTGTAAAATTAAATCTGACATATATCTATCATAATCGAATGCTTCTTGATATTCTGGCATTCCATAATCAATACCATATGTTTCAACTGTAGCTTTGGTAATGACTGGGAAAGAACCTGAAGCAAATTTTGTTATTTCTTGATTGTCTGATAAGCTTCCTGCTGTTGGACTAGAAGATGCATATCCATCTTCATCTGTTTCTTCTTGTTCCAAAGGTAATGTAAGCATTTGCTCAATAACATCCATTCCTTTAATTACTTTTCCAAAAGCAGCATATTCTCCATTTAAGCTGCTATCTTCATCTGTTGTAATAAAGAATAAAGATGTTCCAGAATTATAACTCTCATTGCTTAAATTTTCACCACTATAAACACTTCTATAAAGTCCAACTGTTCCTCTTTCGAAACGAAGCGTATTATCATTAAATCCATTTGCTACAAATTCTCCAGAAATAGCAACTTTATAATCTGTTTCTTCGTTTCCTCTTTTATCTTCATCTACCATATAATATTCTTCATCATCTTCAGAAATATATGGTGTTATACTTTTGTCTAAATCACTTACTCTAAGCTTGTCTTCTTCAGCTGATTGAACTAATGTATATTCTTCTCCTTCTGGGCCAATATAATTTCCTTCTTCATCATATTGATCACTTGGACTCTCTTCTGTTTTTAATTGCATTCCTGCAGCTACTGCTCTTGTATCTGTTCCATAGAATACTTTTCCATCATAATATCCATTTTGAGCAAGTTTTATAATTGTTGCTACTGTATTTGGAGCATAATCTGGTTCTAATTCTATTTGAACTTCTCCATAACCTTCTACTTCCAAAGTTAAAATTGGATTTTTAGCATTTTTGTTGTAATTAACACTTTTTCCTGCTCTAAAAATTAAAAATCCAATTCCGTACAGC
>JAFUWA010000039.1 GCA_017477355.1 Clostridia bacterium | reverse complement strand
CTTTCTTCTGTGCTTCTATTGCTGCTTTTTCTCTTTCAGCATTTCTAAGTCCGGCTCCATCTACATATTTTCCAGCCTGCGTATTCATTGCTTTTGCAAATTTTTCTGAATACTCTTTTGCTATTTCTTGCTCAGTTTTTTCGTGAATTGGATTTGGTTTAATTTCATTTCCGTCTTCGTCATATTTTACAACTTTTGGAGGTTTAATTCCCCAGTTTCTCTCCAAGAAAGCATCAAATGCAATTTGGTCTTCATCATTCATATTGATTCTCATCTCTTTGATGTTTTTCTCAGAGATTGGATTAGATAATACTAATTTATCATCAATAAATTCTAGTACATTTCTATATTTATATAATTCTCTATTAGTTGTTTTTGAAAAATAGATTGTCGCATTATCAAAGAATTTATCAAATTTTCCTTCTAATGATTTTTCTTTTCTATGATCAAATGTATATTCATTTTTTTCTTCTACTGGAATACATTCTGTTACTCTTTCGATATAACGGCGTCCTCTAAAGTCTTTAACTAAGTGAATATCAAAGTTTAATACTTGAACAACCTGCTCTTCAGCAGTACGCTCATTATTGAACACACCAGTTCTTAACATTGAGTTACGAAGTGCTGTTACTAAGTCTGGGAATGTTTTAGCGTGGTGAGTAAATAATGTAAATTTAGAAGCAACTTGGGCAGCCTGAATCATCCAAGCAGCTACGGGGTCTGTTGCAACCTCTCCGGATAATGTTTACAGTACCGTCAGTTTTCTTCTGAACGTCCAAACCTTCCTGTCCAGAAACTGTTTCAGTCTCTCTTAAAGAAAGAATATTTCTTGTTGGATAAATTTTTCTTAAGTGCAACTCGAAAGCAGTTTCCTGAATTCTTAGGTTCATTGTCTCATAGATTGATTCTATGATAGCCATCAACATTGTTGTTTTTCCGGCAACCTTGCTCTCCTGTTAGAGAGATAATTCTAGCTCCTTTTACAAGGAATCTTAATAATTCGATTGCTTCTTCTTTTCCTTCATATTTTACAATTTGTTCTAGTGTTGCTTTCTTTGTATCGAACTTTCTTACGAAGAATGCCCATGTTTCAGACATACTAGGTCTTAAAACAACGACACGGGAACCATCTTTCATTTCATTGATTTTATAACCGTTTGTATCAGATAACTGACCTGGGTTATTATATTTATAAATGTTTTGGCAAACTCTCTTTAATTCACTTTCAGTTCCAAATGATAAGAACTCTAATCTAATAGATTTACCACCAAACATAATCCAAATAGCATCACATGCCCTAGGAACTTTTGCTTCCATTGCTTGTTTTAAATAATCCCCATCTGTTTGTGCTACTTGGCTTAAGAAACTTTCTGGTAAACCAGATACACCACCAGAAACACCATCGATGTTCATATCTCTAACTTCATCAATACTTGAATATCCTTTATATTGTTGATAAATTCTTTGAACAACAACTTCTAGTTTATCAGCAAATGCTAAATTTAAATTTTCTTCTTCAAAAATTTGATCAATTTCATCTGAAGTAATAACATAACAAGGTTTTGTTTCTCCTGCTACATATTTTAAGGTATCTAGCTTGTATTTCTTAATTAATTCTCCTAACGCTTCATAAGAAAATGTTTTCTTATATTCATGAATTAAGATATCAAATTTATCTTGAGCTGAAAGAAGTGATGGAGTATCAAATGGAATTGCTTTAGAGATATTTGTTTCATTAACACCATACTCTTTTGATAAAAGGTCATAGATTAACTCTTTTACATATTTTTTATCGTTAACATCACCATATGTACAACCTTTTAAGGCTTTTTTCAATTCGTATTTTTTAGCCTTTCTTCTTTTTAACTCTTCTTCTGAAAGACCAATATCATAAAGGTTTATTTTTGTGATTTCATCAAGTCTTTTCTTTACAAATTTTATCATTTTTTCTAATGTATATGTTTTATCATCTACTTCTACAGCTGCATCTACTACTTCATTCTTATTGTTTCTAATAGAACGTACTATAAAAAATATGACTACAACAAATACAACAAAAATTAGCATCAGATTTGGAATGCTCATATCTATTATTCCTCCATCTTTTTCTTTGGCGTTAAAACTTCGCCTTTTATAACTATTGGTTCAATTAATTTAATTTATTGATAATTGCTACGCAAGCTCTTTCTATTTCTTTGAAGAAATCTTCTCCATTTTTCGATGTAGAAAGTTTTTGAGATGTAAAATATTTGCTAGTTCTTGCTTCATTGGTAGCTTCCATAAATCTTACATCATAAGGAATACAAGGAATAGTCCCTTTTTCCTTAATATATCTACTTGTATTTCTGACATTATAACTAGAATACTCATCACTTTTGGCAAGTAATGGCATTACTTTTCTACTTCCTATTAATTCATCTGTCTCTCTTAATTCTAAGAAATTATTAATATTAATTAAATTTGGTGGCATTGTATAAATAATTAAATCTGCTTGATTAATCAATACCTTTGAACTTGGAATTCTATAACCTTTTTGTACATCCACTAAAATTAAATCATAATAACGATTGGCTGTAGAAATTAAATCTTTATACAACATTAATGATTTTTCGTGTTCTTCTGGGATTTCTGTTTTTAATCCTAATAAAATATCTAACCTATTTTTATAAACAATTCTCGTATAGTTTGTTACAATTTCTGGAGTTGCCTTATTACTAGCAACTGCACTAACTAATCCTTCAGCTCCTGAAGAAACGTCAATTTTTCCAGCATTTAATACTTGAACTGTTTTATTTTCTTTATCTTTCCAAAAAGCCTTTAGGATTGTTTTATCATGAAAACATGCATCAACAACCAATATTCTAAAGTTATGCTCTATTGCCATTTGATTTGCAATTGCAATGATAGAAAGGGTTTGACCGTTTTCTTTTTCAGATTCATTCCAAAATGCAATAATTGCCATAACGTCTCTCCTCCCTCTAATTCTCTCTCTCAATCATTTTTACAGCTTTTCTAATTTCTCCTCTTGAACATCCTGTCAAATTTTCAATTAAAAATGACAAGCTATCCATATAATCCATAGATAATCCTGTAAATTTTACTCTTGAATATCTTTGATTTTGATAAATTTCATATAAATCTTCTGTATCAAAAGGAATATATACAATATTTTCTTTCCATTTTATTTTCAAATTAAACGTTACAAAGTCTAAATACTCACTCTCTTCAGATGCAGGATCTCTTGTAATTATGGCTTTTAAGACTTCTGTTGGTTGCTTAATTGTTCTTAAAACTTCTATTCCTTTTTGAACAGAATAAATATCAAAAGTAGTTAAAAGACAATGTTCATCTGCTGGTTCAATTTCAAAACTATTATAAAAATCTGGATTATCAATATCATATAAGATATAATCATATTCCTCACAATTTGCAATTCCTAAATAGCTTTGCAAATCCAACATATCTTTAAACCCAATCGCGATATCTATTCCATCATATGTTGTCACATATTTTAATGTTGGAGTCATAGTAGGAACAATATATTTTGTTTTTTGAAGTAAAGTTGTATCTATTACCAAAATTTTCTTATTCATTAAAGATAGAATCTTAGCAATATAGATAATCATATCTGACTTATCATATCCACCTATAAAAACAATTTTTTTCATAGTAATCCCTTTCTATTAATAGCTTGTTGCTCCAACCATTCCTGTTCCCTCTAAAGATGAAACATATTCTTCTCTCATTGTAGAGATATCTGTAGCTTCAGTACCATAGCCTTCTTCTATCTTTCCAATTCTCTCTTCTTGTGTTCCAGTTACAGATGCGTTAATTTCATTTCTCTTTGCTTGGAAATCAGAGAATCCAGATTGTCCATCATGTGCTACTCTCCATTTTTCAATTAAGGCACTCTTAGCTTCTGTTAAAATATTTGGATTATATGTAATTTGTTCTAATACATCCATATTAACTGGGTAAGTTTCTTCTGTAGCATCTTGCATTAATGGATTTGTATATACTGTTGCTCTTAGTTGAGAACCAGCTACTAAATAAGCGTCTACAATTGCACTATTCATTGTTAAGATTTCATCTTCTGTCATCTTCATCCATACAGAATTTGATGTGCATTGTTCTACTTTTTTCTTTGCAAGTACGATTGTTTCAGTACCATTTGATTGTCTTAATCTAACATCAATATAATCACCATTAATTAATTGTGTTGGTAATACAATCATTCCATATTCTACAAGTCTTTCATCATTACGTACTCCGCCTTCTTGAAGCATTGATAATGTAACAACAGTTCCTTCAAGAATTTTTACTTTTGAAGTATATGTAATTTCATACTCTTCCTCTGTCTCTTCATCGTAGCCATAGAATATATCTGGTGAAATATAATTTTTAACGTCAATAGGACTTTGACCTACAGACAATTGCATTGTTGCAGATTGTAAATCATCTATTGTGATTACGTCTCCTGCTTCAATGTCCTTTGTTACTGTATATACACTAACTTTAGGACCTACAATTTTCAATTTTTCGTTTTCCTCATTTAAAGAATTAATTCTAGTAAATAAGAACATTACAACTACTGCCATACCTACTAACGCGATTAAAAAGCCTAGGAAAAAAGATTGTCTAGCTCTTCTTTTTATTGGATTTGATGCCATTTTGATATCCTCCTAATTATTTTTTACAAATTAATACATGATAGAAGTCCTTTTTTCTTCTTTCTATCATATATAATATTTTACATTATTTTTTTTTAATATTCAATGGATTTTTCCATTTGTTACACAAATGATATATTAGTGATTATAAGTTAAAGATTAGAGTTCAGTACAAATTTTTCAATTGCCTCACACACTCCATCTGAATTATTATCTGTCACAATTAAATCTCCGCATAATCTTGATAAACGGATTACTATTGCCCATAACAATTCCTAATCCAGAATTTTCAATCATTTCACGATCATTAAAATTATCACCAATTGCTACTACGTCCTCTGGTCCGATATTTAATTGTTTCATAATATACTCTATTGCAGTCCATTTGTTAACATTTTCATTGGTAATCTCGGTGTAATAGTATTCTACAAAAAAGTCTTCGGTTCCCCTTCTAATTTTTTTCTTAGACATATACTCTACATCTAATACGTCAAATTTATCTAAACTTTTTACTTTCTTAATAATTCCATTAAAAATATTAATATTTTCGTCACAAATTGTAATTTTCAAAAAATTATCAGTTAAATTTTTTAAATACTCCATCATATTAGGAACAATATTAATATAAGTTCTCTTATTTTCTGGTTTTTTTAAATTTTCATTATGATAGTATAAAATGTTATAACTTAAATTTTTAGCAACTATCTCTTTATCTGTGTAAACATTATAATGAATCGAATTTTCTTCACATACTTCTGCAATTTTCAAAACTTGCTCTTTGCTCAAAAATCTACTATATACGATTTCTTTCTTCTGAATATCATAAACAGCAGCTCCATTTCCAGATATCAAATAATGATTTGCTCCGATTTCTAATGAAATATTCTCTATTGATTCAATTGTTCTTCCGAGAAGCAATCACGATTTCTATCCCGCTGTCAATTGCTTTTTTTAAGGCTCTTTTTGTATTATCAGTTACTTCCCCATTAGAATTTAAAAGTGTTCCATCCAAATCTATTGCAACTAATTTGTACATACTATTCCCCTTTCTATAAAGTAACAATTTGATGTTATAATATCATTAAGCTATTAAAAATACAAGACAAAAAACGACATTTTTTCTAAAAAATTTAGAGGGAAATGGGGACGTACCACTTTTCCCTCTTTTAAATAAAAAATAAAAGAGAGAAAAGTGGTACGTCCCCATTTCCCTCTATTTAATTAGACTACAAACATAGTCTGTTGTTCCTGTTAAATCTCCATTTTTATATTTTAATAGATCAATTTGTGTTGGACTAGAACTTGTAGCAGGTACTTCAAAAATAATTTCCATAATTCCATCATTATCTACATCTAAAATTTCTATATTATTATAAGATAAATAATATCCATCAGAACTTACGCCATCCCAACCTGATTTATCCATTTTAGCAATTGTTGCTTTTACAAAACCAGTAGACTCTACTAATAAAATTCTAGACTCTCCTGTTACTTTACTAGCTAAAACTAAAATATATTCATTTGTTCCATTTCCATCTAAATCTGTGATAATCGTTTTCTTTGTATCATAATTTGCTAAATCACTATTATTATCTAATACAACTGCTGGAATTGAATTTACTACTTGAATTTCTCTAGGAATTGCTTCATATTTTTCTGAAATAGCAACTTTTCCAACACTATCTATCTTTACTAACCCATCTACAACTTGTGTTGACAAAGTTCCCAAACTTGAATTTTTAAATCCATAATTTTCATAATTATAATAAGTAATGACATAGTTATCTTTAGATGGATTAGAATTATCAATATATTTTAATTCTACTAATCCCATCTTTTCGATATCCAAAATCAATCCTTTATACAAAACAATAATAGATTCATTTAATACTTTTCTATTATCGGCTTCACCTGTTGTTACAGTAGTATTTCCCACTGAAACGCTTGTGTTTTCTACAACATTTTCTTCCACTGTATTTGTATTAAGCGCTGTATCAATAATATCTGCCACTGTTGCCACTTCGTCTTTTACAGTATTATCATCTGTTAGAGTTGGATCATTTTTAGAATATTTATATAATGAATAATAAATAGTTGCTCCACAGCCTACTGTTATAATTACAATAATAGCAAGTAAAGTATTCAATAATTTATTAGCATTTGATTTAGTTTTTTCTTCTTCATTAGAATTCTCTTCTACTTTTTCTTCTAATTCATCTTTTTTATCTCCCATAAATTTTCTCCTTTGTATCTACAGAAAATATTCTTGAATTATTTTATCATTAAATATTTTTTATTTCAACTATTCTTATAGATAATATCATAATTTTTTCGTTCGATTTCAAACTGAAAAATTTTATATTATCTATATTTCTCCTAAAATCTTGTTGATTAATCCGCAAGACTCTTTTCCTTCTCCACAATACCTGTCCGTCATACAAGTTGGCCCAAGGCCTTTTCCTAAAAGTGGAGCTACTTTTTTAGCTTCATTTACCATTCCCCAAGCAATTTGTCTAATTTGCCATTGTGCCTTATTACAGCAACGCATTCTAGAAATCCATTGTAATGTTCTAGAATTCATTGTTGTCATGACATTTAACATTTGCGCACCTAGGTAGAAATAAATTAAATCTTCTTCGTAAACTTCTTTTTTGAATTCTTCAAATACTTCCCTATTTTTTTGAACTGCTTTTTCATATACTTCTAAAGCTTTTTCATTTTCTTTAATCGTTGCTGGAATCACATAGTTCTTCATATCCCACATTGGTAAGAATTCCGGAACAAGAAGAGCATGCATTCTATGTCTTGTTAAGTGTGTTAAAATAGATAGCGAAATTGGAATTTGATATGTAAAGCTTGTCTGCTCTAATTCTCTTCTTTCTTCTTTATGCAAAATAACTTGCATGATTTTATCTTTTACATCATTTTCTTTCTTTTCTAAATCTTCTAATATTTTTGATGCTTCTTCTTGTGAACATTGATAATGATACATGATATAACTTAAAATAATCACATCATCACAATTTGGAGTATAACTAATTAATTTTGGTTCTTTCAAAATTTTGATATCAGGTCTTTTTGTACTTTCTTCTAAAAATTCAAATCCGCTTGCTAGATTTTCTTCCGCTTTTTCTAATCCTGGTGCTAAATATGGAACATATTCTTTCGCAATTTCTTGCAATTTCTCACCAAATTCCTTTAGCTCTTGAATTTTACTTAAATGTCCTTTGGTAAAGAACAAAATCATTCTTTCTAATTGTCTTGCATCTACTCCCATAATAATATTACTTTTAAAACAATATGGTAAAATGAATCTGGCATCTTCTACAGATATTCCAAGATCTACAATATCCCCATAAGTATTAAATAAATATTGCATATGATTCTGATATTTTGTTGTTATTTTTTCTAAATCTTTATGTTTTTCTCCATTTTTATTTCTGAATTTTGGAATATAATATCCTGCTGTTCTGAAATCAACTTCTCTTCTAGACTTAATTGTAAAAGATGATAATCTAGTTCCAATAATTGTTTGTTCAATAATTGGAGTAACATCACAAAGACCAAAAACCAAATAATCATGCTCTATAATGGACTTATGTCCCATTTTAATAATTCTTTTTATCATTTTCAAATTACTTTCATAATCATTTGTTGCCTCTAATACCTCAAATACATTTCCAGGAAATCTTGATAATTTTCCTGCTGCTGCAACTCTTTGTATCCTTGATTCTAGTTCATCTTTAGTAGTGCCACCTAGTAGTTTAATTTCCATAACATCCTCCTACCGTTTCGACAAAAATCATCATCTTGTCAAAACTTATTTGTTATCTTTTATCTTATTTTTGGTATAATAATTCTAAATGTAGTACCTTCTCCAGCTTTTGTTGTAAAGCATAAGTTTCCTCCAAAACCAGTTTTGATACTTGTATAGGAAATAAATAATCCAAGTCCTGTTCCATTTTTTCCTTTTGTTGTTACCATTTCTTTAAATAATTTATTCTTAATTTCTTCAGGAATTCCACCTGCAAAATCTGTAACCTCCAAATAAATATCATTTTTCTTTTCCGAAATATCCAAAATAATTCTTTTATCTTTTTCGTTTTCCGAGTAAGCCTGTATAGAATTAGAAATTAAATTATTCAATACTTGAACCAAATTATTAATATTTCCATTAATAATGGTTTTTTCATCAATTTTAGTATTAATCTCCAAAGTGATCAAGTTCTGTTTTAGCTCATATTTCATTAAAATATTAATATATTTAATCAATTCCTTGATAGTAAAAGTCTCTGTTGCTTTTCCATATCCAGCTGATGTTTGCATTTGGATAGCAGCAACAATATCTGTCATATAAGACAAATATCCTTGAATCTTATTTGTCCACTCATACATATCTTTAGCTATTTCATAATGATCTTCAATTGTAACTGTATCATCAGAAATAGATTCTTCATATTCCTTTACTAGCTCTTCTATTCCTTCAATAGCACCTGCAATTGAGAAAATTGGTGTTTTTAAATTGTGTGCAATTCCACCAATCATTTGACCTAATGAAGCTAATCTCTCTCTACTTAATAATGCATCTTTATTTAGCTTAATGCTTTGAATATCTTTTGAATATCCTGTAATATCTACAATTGATATCAAAAACAAATTAGAAACTTTTTTGTCCAACATCGTTGCTTCATATTTTAAACTTAGTTTTAATTTTTCAGAAGTTCTCTCGAAAACTAACTTATCATCATATTTTTTAATTCCTACAATGTTATCAATGTCTTCATCGTTTAAAGTGTCAAACTCTTTGAAATCCAATAATTCCCTGATGTTCATTTTTCTAACATTTAATTTTCCCAAATCAAATAAATTTAAAAATACTTTATTATAAGCAACAATTATTCCTTTTTTATTAATTACAATAAACCCATCTGTAATTGTATTTAACACATTTATCAAAGAAATTGGAAGCATTGTTAAAATTTGATATCTTAATAGAATTTCTATTGTAATAATCGCAATCAGACTTCCTAATATTCCGTTAGCATAACTTTTGATATTTATCATTTTTGTATTTCCCAATACCAAAAGAATTACTGGAACAATAATAAAAGCCAAACTTAATGCAATTTGATATTTATATTTTTTTACATTTTTCGAAAGATATTTTAAGATGAAGTATACAACAAATATCATTTTCACAACAACATCAGCAAACATCAGATAGAACAAAATTCCATACTCTCTTTGCACAAAATTTGTTGAAAATTTCTCAAATACTAAATGATGGAAATCATTTGTAAATGTTGCAATTACTGATATGATTGGAATAATAAAAATAAAAATATGTTGCTTTTCAAATTTAAAATTAGCATTTAAAAAATAACATATAGCAAACCACCAGCATACTGGCATCATTGTTATTCCAATTACAGCAAATGCTTCATACCAAATATTTGATGCTTCATTGGTTATATTAACAATCTGGAACATAGTAGAAATATTTGTTACAAGACTGCAGGCCAAAACCAAAATACACCACTGTCTTAATTCACTTTTATTAATTTTCAATTGCAAATATGTAATTAAAAATACTAACACTATGGAAAATACACTCAATCCATAAGCATACATAACTTCTGATATTCCCACAAGTATCGTCCATTCCTTTCTTATAATGGTAATAAAATTGTAAATGTAGAACCTTTCCTCTCTTCAGAGGTAAAAACAATATCTCCATTAAATCCGGGCTTTTATGTTAGAATAAGCTATAAAAAGTCCAAGTCCAACTTTATCACTATATTCTTTTGTAATAATTTCTTTAAAAATTTTATTTTGAATTCTTTTTGGAATTCCGCATCCTGTATCAATTACAGAAATAGCTAAATTATTAACTTTCTTTTCAATTACAATATCAATTGTTTGATTCGTTTTCCCATGATAACTTTCTATACTATTCATAATTAAATTATTAATTGCTTGAACTAAGGAATTCAAATTCCCTTTTATTTCAAAGCTACTAGAAACTCTTGCTGTAAATTGCAATACAATTAGATATTCTTTCAAGGTATTTTTCATTAATACATCAATATACTTTATTAACTCACCAATTGTAAAAAAATCTTTATCATCTTCATTATTCAAAGTAACAACTTGACTTCTAACTGCTGTTATAGAATCAGAAATATTTTCTACTTGTTCTTTTATTTTATCTAATAGTTTTAACATATCTCTAGCAATTTCATAATGATCTTCAATTGTAACAGTCTCGTCTCCAACAGATTCTTCATATTCTTCAATCAAACTATTGACCCCCTCTATCTCTCCTGATATAGAAAAGATTGGAGACTTCAAAGAATGTACAATTCCGACTAATCAACTGGCCTAATATAGCGAATTTTTCTTTATTTGCCATCATATCTTGATTGTTTTGTAACTCTTCAATGATTTGATAAGTATTTGTTACATCTTTACATATCATAACATATCTTAAAAAAATGTCATTATTGACAATACTCTTTATTTCTATTTTAAATATTCTATTGTCTCCTCTTGTTTTAATATCGAATTTGATAATTTCATTAGAATTTTTTATTTTTTTGCATGCATCTAAAATTTTATTAATATCATCTGCTTCAAATAAGTCTCTATTAAAAACATCATAGATACTTTTATCTTTTAATTCTTTTTTCTTAAACTTAAATAAATTTAAAATTGCTTCATTATAATTAGTAATCTTCCCGTTTGATGTAAAAATTAAATATCCATCCGATATTTTTTCAGACGCTCTCGTCAAAATAAATTGTTCATTATACTTAATGAGAATAGAACGAACCAAATAGATTACAGTTACAATAAAGGCAGTTAAAATAATACAATAAATAATTGTCATTATCAATTTCTCCTATAAAAAAACTTGGCGATAGCTTTATCGCCAAGTTTGGTTAAAAATCATTATCTATTATCTAAATTTCCCTCTGGCAATGCAGGATAATCTAGAACTACTCTTATTTTCATGATATAAGAAATTGTTCTAACAAACTTACTATTCTTAATTCTTTGCCATAATGATGGTTTTACTTCAAATCTAGTCTCTTCAATATATGAGGCATCTTGTTGTACTTCTTCACTTTCATCATTTTGAGCATCTTCTGTATTTCCTGTTGCTTCAGCTACTAAATTTTCTTCTTCATCTGTATCTTGTTCTGCAGATAATTCTTCTGTTTCTACAGTTTCAATTTCTTTTGCAACTTCGTTTACTGGTTTAGATTCTTCTACTAATCCAGGAACTGTATCTCCATTTACATCTTGAGCTATTAATTGGCTTGTTTCTTCTTCTGTAAATTCAACTGCTGGAGCTGGAATATATTTTAATGCTTCAGCAATTTCAATTCCAATATAGCTTAATGCTTTTGATCTATCTTCTATTCTTTCCATATCTATTTCAATATGTAAGTTAGACTCTAAATTATTTATTTTTGCTTCTAGTAATTTACAAGCATCTTGATATTCTTCACTATTTTCGTCTCTTGTATTTCCTATAATAGTTAATGCTTCTACAACATCTGAAGAGTATTTGTTTTGTAATTTTTTAATAATTTCTTTCCAGTTTTTAGCTCTACCTTTTACTGCATTTGTTACATCTCTCAAAACACTAGCTAATTTAATATTTCTTTCTCTTTTACGAATTAATTCTTCAATTTTCTTAGTGTTTTCTTCGAATTGATTTGTTGCATATTCAACTAAATCATAGGCAGCTTTATAAACGCCAGTTGGGAAATTCTTTTTTCTAGGATACTCTAGTAAATAGGTTTTTACTGATTCTACTAAATCTTTAAAATAAGAATCTTCTTCTAACTGAACAATTTGCTTTTTACTGTTAGGATTTATTAACTTTTGAATCTTGTCAATATTAGACAAAATCTTCTCTTCCGTGATTACCAT
>JAFUWA010000038.1 GCA_017477355.1 Clostridia bacterium | reverse complement strand
ATTTATGTTAACCTATCTTGAATAGGTTTATTTAGTGAACTTAAAAATAAGATAATTGATAAAACTATAAATTTTATTAACAATTTTTACCAATTATCTTATTTTATTAAAATTATTTTTGCAAAAAACCGAAACTTAAAATAAAAACAACCTTGACTTTCTTCTGAATAAAAAATATAATATTAATTAGAACTAATTGGAGGAATACCAATGGAATATTTAACAAAAGATATCGTTGCAATTAACGAAAATGAATTACCAAATGATATACAATTTATGAAATTTGGACTTAACAAAAAGTATGATAAAGAAAATCCTGCTTTAAGAATAGATTTCCAAAATAGATTAGGATATTCTATTTTATGTATCAAAAAATTAATCAAACTAAAAGAAAAAAATGTTAGTTTTGGAAGTGCTTATCAAGGGAAAACTATCAAATATATTATTTCAAACTATTCTCCAGAAATTATCGATTGTTTAAAAGCTATTGAAATTCAAGATAAACGAGAAAGAACTACTTTTCTTTATGAAACATTATGTGACGAACTAGATGCTGTTTGGAAAAAATTCAATCCTTGCAATTTCTGTAATGGAATTTGTGCAGCAGGAAAAACAGACAAAAGATATAGTGGGCCAGATGGTTGTTGTGCTAAAGCTTTCGACCTTAGTTTTTGGAAAGAGCCATTTGCTGTTTTAACACAAAGTAAATTCTTCCCTTGTCCATATCTAGGAGAAAAAGATGGATGTACAACTCAAAATGTAGCTTGCAAGCTGTTTGCTTGTACATATATCAAAAAGAATCACTTGATTGAACTAAATCCACATGACTTTATTATTTATGAAGCATGTTTCAGTCAAAAGCAAAAATTGATTTTAACTTATAACTTCTTTAGAACTAAAGAACAATTGATTAATAAATTATTAGAAGAAAATCGTACACCTTACTATTTCTATTCTTCTAGAATGAAATATTTGATATTAGAAAAAAAAGACTCATCAGATTGATGAGTCTTTTTGAATTAATTATTTATTTTCAATTTTTTTAATTTCTTCGTATCTCTTAATCTTTCCTGTTGTTGTTTTAATTAGTGGAACTTCTGTAATGACTACGCCTGCTCTAATTGCTTTATATTGTGGCATCATTTTGTTGATCTCCTTAATTTTTTCATTAATAATACTATAGATTTCTTCTTCATCTTCAGCATTATACATTTCTTTCATAATTGCTTTGTCATAAACAACTTCAACTCCGATTTTAATATCATTCTCATCTGATGCATCATTGTTTAATACTGGATAAATCATAGATTCTGCTACACCATCAATTTTATTAACTAATGCTTCCATCTCTTCTGGAAAAATATTCTTACCATTTTTCAATACGATAACACTCTTTTGTCTACCTGCGATGAAAATATATCCTTCTTCATCTATTTTACAGATATCACCTGTATGAAGCCATCCATCTGGCTCGATTGTTTCTCTTGTTGCTTCTTCATTTCCATAATATTCAAGCATTACGTTTGGACCTCTGAATAGTAATTCTCCATATCCTTCCTCATTTGGATTGTCAATTTTGGCTTCACCATTAATAACAACTTTACCAATTGATCCATAAACATGTTTGTTTTTATCTTTACCAGTTGTTTCATTAGCACAAACAACTGGACTAGCTTCTGTTAATCCATAACCTTGTATCATGTTAATACCAAAATTTCTATATCCTCTTTCAACATTAACATCAAGAGCTGCAGCACCACTTATAAATATTTTTACATGTCCTCCAAATGCCATATGAATTTCTTTAAAGATTTCAGCTTTTTGCTCCATTGTATCATTTTCATGAGCCTTTGCTAAAGCCATAACAGCATCTAATTTTCCAGCTTTTTCTAAATTCTTTAAAAGTCCTTTATACATCATTTCATATAATGCAGGAACGCAAACTAAGAATGAAACTTGAAAATCTCTTAAATCTTCCATAATATGACGAAGGCCTGTATTAAATGCTGTACAAGCTCCTAAATAAGTGGCAAGCATAAATCCAGCTGAACACTCAAATACGTGATGTACTGGAAGTACTGATAAGAATGTATCTGTACAATCAATATCGTGAACAATATCACTCATTGCATCTAAGTTTGTGCAAATATTTCTTTGGCTTAATGCAACTGCTTTTGATTGAGAAGTTGTTCCTGATGTAAATAGCATAATTGACATAGCGTCTGAATTTACTGTAGCTTCTGTAAAGTCCTTTACTCCACTTTCTACTAATTCTTTTCCTTTTGAAATTAATTCTTTAAAAGAATATACACCATCTTCATGATCGACAGCATCAAAACAAATTAAATGTTTTAAAGCTGTAGTTCCATCTTTTTGAAGTCTCTTTAAAGTTGGTTCATAAACTCTTGAGTAGAAAATTGCTTCTGCTTCTGAGCGTCTAATCAAACTTTCTAATTCATTTTCCGGAAGTGCTTTATCTAGAGGAACTACAACTCCTGTTCCTGCTACAATTGAAAAGTAAGCAACTTCCCACTCATATCTATTTTCACCTATTACTGCGATTCTTTTTCCTTTTAAATTTAATAAATCAATTAAAGCTGTTCCTAAGTTGTCTACCATTGTTCTAATTTCTTTGTGTGAAATTGTTTTAAATTCTCCTGGAGTTTCGGTTTTAAATTTATAGGCAGGTCTATCTCCATATCTTTTACCTGTTTCTTTTAATAAATCTTTAATATTTGTAACACTTAAAGGTTCTCTCATTTTGTATTTTCCTCTCCTTCGTTTGATTTAGGGAAAATGGGACGTACCACTTTTCCCTCTTTTTTGCTTCCTGAGGGAAAAGTGGTACGTCCCATTTTCCCTCCGAACGCAACGTCATTGTATCATAAGAGTCAACACTTCACAATAAAAAATTTTTTTAAGTTCTGGAACTTAGTTATATCAATCAATTCAAAAACCGACTGATTAGTCGGTTTTTGTTTTATTCTTTTTCCTGATCATTTTCCTGCGTATATATTTGTTCGCTCTCATTTTGAATTTGCTGACTTTGTCTTTGCTCTAACATATGCTCAAAATTATCTACTTGGTAAGAATCTATTTTATTTTCTTTTGGAACATCAAAAATAATTCTTCCAGCATTTTCATCATCCACATAGTTAGGAATGTCTTCTCTTCCTTTATTTTTCCAATCATTTAGAATTCTTCTAAATTTATTCACTACTGTTGCCCAAAATCCTACTTTTACAGGAGTAAGTGTTGTCTCTATTTTTTCTTGAGTTGGTTCACGATAGACAAATTGTAATTCTTGGCTTTTTTCGACAATCATTGGTATTAATTGCCCTTGATGGATTGTATAGAATTTTAATTCTTCTCCTTCTTGAACAATTACTTCTCTTGAAGCAATATGAATTCTAGCATTAGGATTTCTAGCAAATACTTCTTGCTGTAACTTTAAAAAATTTTGCATCGCAATTTTATATTCATCTTCTCCAGTTGACATAGCTGCCGTAAATTCAAATTCTATTTCTTCATCAGCACTATTTACAGAGGAACCTCTACTATTAAATTTATCAAAGAAATTTTCTTTATCAAATACAAGCATTGAGGTCAATTTTAAATTAGGATCTTTTGATCGTAACTGATAAAGAGAAGCATTAGCAATTCCTCTTAAATATTTTGCATTATCTGAATACTTGTGAGCAGAATTTAAAACGCTTAATAATAATGGTTCCATCCCTGGTGAAATTTGTTTTGCAAACTCCTTAAAAAATATATCTGATAACTTTGCGCTCGAATCCAAAAGTCGCTT
>JAFUWA010000037.1 GCA_017477355.1 Clostridia bacterium | reverse complement strand
GGGAAAAGTGGTACGTCCCAATTTCCCACGTCCCAATTTCCCACGTCCCCATTTCCCATTTCTTTTTTGCATATAATTTATTTTTTTATGTTTTCAACAATTTTTTCTGGTGTAAGTCCATAGAATTTTAAAACTTCTTCCGCTTTGCCTGAACGACCGAACTCATCTCTAACTCCCATTTTAATTAACTTTTTAGGATACTCAGAAATTAATATATCAGAGATGGCATCTCCTAAGCCACCGTATACACTATGATCTTCAATAGAAATTAATTTTTCAGTTTCTTTGGCACATTTCAAAACTAATTCTTTATCAATTGGCTTAATTGTATGGAAATCTACAACTCTAATATGGATATTTTCTTTTTCTAACATTTCTTGAGCTTCTAAAGCTTTACAAACCATATCGCCTGCTGCAAATACAGTTCCGTCTTTTCCATCTCCAAAGCAAATTCCCTTTCCTAACTCAAATTTTTGTGTTTCATCATAAATCACAGGAGTAGCTAGTCTACAAAATCTTAAATAAACTGGACCTTTGATTTTAGCAGCTTCTTTTACTGCCCATTTAGCGCTTATATCATCTGATGGAGCCAAAACTGTAAAGTTTGGTAATCCTCTTGTTAGGCTTAAATCCTCTAACATTTGATGTGTTGCACCATCTTCTCCAACTGTTAACCCATAATGTGTTCCAACAATTTTTACATTTTGATTTGGATAAGCAACACTGGCTCTTAATTGATCATATCCTCTACCTGTAGAAAATACTGCAAATGATGCAGCAAATGGTATTTTACCACAACTAGCCATTCCACTTGCCACACCAATCATATTACCTTCAGCAATTCCCATATTGAAAAAACGATCTGGATGTGCTTTTGCAAAAGTATTAGTTTTTGTTGCGCCACTTAAATCAGCATCTAAAACAACAACTTTATTATTTTCATCTCCAAGTTCTTTTAAAGCTTCTCCGAAGCTAGCTCTTGTCGCAATTCTCTTCTCTTTATCCATTTGACATGCCCTCCAATTCTTTTATTGCTTGCATATATTGCTCTTCATTTGGAGCTTTTCCATGCCAACCTACTTCATTCTCCATATAAGAAACGCCTTTTCCTTTAATTGTTTTTGCAATAATTGCAGTTGGTCTATCTTTGCAATTTCTAGCTTCACAAAAGGCATTCTCTATTTCATCAAAATCATTTCCATTAATCGTAATAACATGGAATCCAAAGCTTTTAAATTTTTCATCAATTGGATATGGACTCATTACTTTTCCAATTTCACCATCAATCTGTAAATTGTTATTATCTATAACTGCGCAAAGATTATCTAATTTGTAATGTGCTGCTGCCATAGCTGCTTCCCAAACCTGCCCTTCTTCAATTTCACCATCTCCCAAAACGCAATATACTCTATAATCCTTATGGTCTAATTTTCCAGCAATACTCATTCCGAACAGCTGCTGACAATCCTTGTCCTAGGGAACCTGTTGTCATATCAACTCCAGGAATATGTTTCATGTCTGGATGTCCTTGCAAAATTCCGCTAACTTGCCTAAAATCTTTCATTTGACTTTCATCAAAAAATCCCTTTTCTTTTAAACAACCATATAAAGCTGGCGCACAATGTCCCTTAGATAATACAAATCTATCTCTATCTGGATTTTGTGGATTATTTGTATCAATTTTCCTTAATTCTTCAAAATATAAATATGTTATAATATCCGTTATGGATAAAGATCCTCCTGGGTGTCCAGAGTTTGCACTATAAACAAGTTTTATAATATCTTGTCTTACTTTGTTAGCCTTTTTTTCTAAGTCTTCTTTTTTTGCCTCTTCCATATATTAGTATCTCCTTTCGAAAATTCCCCAAAAGTTAATTTGCTAATTCCTATATAATACCAGCAATCACTGCCAATGCACCTAAATAGCCCCACCATGGAACAGTTTTAGCAATAACTACAAATCTATGTGCTACCATTCCAAAGAAACTAAAGATAGATGTAATTCCATTAAATCCAGCTTCTTTTATTGCTTTTGCATTAATAAATCTACTAATATCCATTCCTAAGAAGTTTCTAGTATTAAATTCATATCCAAAAAGTTCGAAGATATAATCTTCGTCCGGGAAGTCTTCTTTAACAGCAACTTTGTATGTATCTACATAACCTGCTCTAAATTTCAAAGTATAATCTTTATGCTCTCCTGGTTTTAAATCTGTAACTTCCATATATCTAGAAACTGCTTTGATATCTCCTTTAGCAAATAAGTCAAATTTTAAATATGCTTTATCAACTGTAACATCTGTATTGTTTGTTACTCTTACAGTAATATATCCATTAACATTTGTTGCTTTAGCATCAATAACTTCTACGTCTAATGCAATATCCTGCCCTTGATATGTAAAGTTTTCTTGTACATTTCCATTCATTTTAACATACATTTGTTCAATTAATTTTCCTGACAAAAATTCAGAAATGAAAAAAAATCCAACAATTATTAATACATATGTTAAACAAGTTTGCATTTTCCCCATAAAATTCACCTTTTCTTCTCTAATATTACCTTTTAATTATACAATAGAAAGGCTAAAAAGTAAATACACGCTTAAGAATTTTTGCTAATTTTCACACAAAAAATAAAAAAGAAGAAGTTCTTAAAAACCTCTTCTTTTCTTGCTTATTTGAAATTAATAAGTAAGGATATTTTAGTAATTTTCTGCTTTTACTTCAAAATATGCTTTTGGATGAGAACATACTGGACATACTTCTGGAGCTTCTTTTCCAATTACAACATGTCCACAGTTCCTGCAAATCCAAACTTTGTCTCCCTCTTTGCTAAATACTAATTCGCCTTCTACATTTTCTAATAATTTTTTATATCTTGCTTCATGTTCTTTTTCAATTTTTCCTACTGCTTCAAATAAATACGCAATTCTTGTGAATCCCTCCTCACGAGCTTCTTTTGCCATTCTTTCATACATGTCTGTCCACTCGTAATTTTCTCCCTCTGCAGCAGCCTTTAAGTTTTCAGCTGTTGTTGGAACTTCACCATCATGTAATAGTTTAAACCAAATTTTTGCATGTTCTTTCTCATTATTAGCTGTTTCTTCGAAAATAGCTACAATTTGCTCATATCCTTCTTTTCTAGCTTTACTAGCAAAGTAAGTATATTTGTTTCTTGCTTGAGATTCTCCGGCAAAAGCCTCCATTAAGTTTTTCTCTGTTTTCGTTCCTTTAATATTTTCCATACAAAACCTCCTTAAATTTGGTATTGTCATTCTATAACATTTCGAACAAAATAGCAAGTGTTTTGCTAAAATAAAAACAGAAATATCTATTTCTGTTTCTAAATTAATTTCAATAATTCTTCTTTTGAAAACTGATATTTCTTATTGCAAAAATGGCAGGACATTTCTAATCCACCATCTTCTTCTATCATTTTTTGAAGTTCTTCTTTTCCCAAGGCAACTAAAGCTTTTTCCATTCTTCCTTTATTACAATCACATTCATATTTAGCTGAATCATTTCTTTCTACAATTTTTAATTTTTTATCTCCTGTTACTTTGCGGGCTAGTTCTTCAATATCTAAATTATTTTCAAGCATTTTAGAAACACTTCCAGCTTCGAAAATAGCTTTTTCTAAAGCTGTTAAATCCTCTTCTCTTACATCAGGCATTGGATTGATAATATATCCACCAGCTTTTCTTACTCCATCTTTATCTACTAATACTCCAAGTGCAACAGCCGAATTAGTTTGCTCTGAATCTAAAAAATAATTTGCAAAATCATCTGCAATTTCCCCTGAAACAATTGGACTAATTCCAACATAAGGATCTTTTAATCCAATATCTTTAATTACATGAATGAATCCTTCATTTCCAACTGCGCTAGAAACATCTAATTTTCCAAATTCATTTAATGGTAAATCTACTGCAGGATTAATCACATAACCTTTTACAACTGGAATAGGATTTGCTACTGTTAACATTGTTCCTATCGGACCATTTCCTTTTATTTGAATTGTTAATTTATTATCATCTGATTTCATCTGACACCCAATTAATGCCGTAACAGTTAACAATCTTCCAAAAGCAGCTGTACATACTGGACTAAGACTATGGACTTTTCTTGCTTCTTCACAAATCTCTGTAGATTCCATTGCTATAATACTTACTCTTCCATCATATGCTAATCCTTTGATAATTCTATCTGACATAACTAAAATTCCTTTCTTTTTCCAAAATCTTATTGACTAAATTTAAAAAATATGGTATAAATAAATAGCTGTAAGAAATATGGCCCCTTGGTCAAGCGGTTAAGACGCCACCCTCTCAAGGTGGAATCATGGGTTCGATTCCCGTAGGGGTCACCAAAAACAACAATTAACTATTTATAGTTAATTGTTATTTTTTTATTTTTCTTCATCACCAGTTTCTTCTGCTTCTCTTTCTTCTGTAGTTCTTTCTTTTACTCTTAATATTTCTGTATACAACTCTTCAATTTGATCTATATAACTAATTTTTTCATTAGGAATCGCAAACATAATTGGTAATGCTCCTTTTTGGATTGCAATCATTGCTTCATTCATTACTCTTGGTGAGTCTGTAACATGAAACCACTTTGCTGCCTTAATTGTTTGATATCTTTCAATTTCACTTTCAAAACCATCTACGCCTTCTATGGAAACTTCTTCTCCTAATTTTTGTTTTAAAATAGCTATTACTTCAGAAGTTACTTTTCCCTGAACACAAATTGTGATATGCTCTTTTTGCTCTTGATATTGTTCACACAAACTTAACACTTCTTCTATTTTTTGAGCTTTTACTTTTTCATCATCTTCTTCACTAATGTCTATTCCTATCATAATGCCTTTATTTTCAGAATTTGCTTTCATATTTTCTTGTGCTTTTTTGTATAAACTTAACATTTCTTCTTTTCTTTGTTTTACAATATCTGGAATATTAATTCCAGCATCAATCAATTCCTGAATTTCTCTTGTTACTTTATAACTAATATCTCTTTCTTGTCTAGTTTTAGCTGCCAAAAAAGAATCTTGCCAAGTAGGATCAATAAAATATGTAATATATAAACTCCAAAAAGCTTCACCAGGATAATTATGATATGTATTTTCTAATCCTACTCCATACATTTCTGGAAAATAGCCATATCTTATATAAAACAAAGCTTTTCTATCAATCTGAATCGGAGAAACAACACTAATAATTCTTGATATTCCCTCATCATCAGCAATTGATTTTGCTACTAAGCATTCATCTCCTGAATTATAAACACCATCCGTTTTATATTTCTCATTTGTTTCATCTGCTCTAATACGTTCTTCTGGGATACCATGTTCCAGTAAAAAATTCTTTCCAGCTGTACTTAATGAGTTTTTATCTGTAATCCATTCTCCATTCTTTTGAATACTATGCAAACTTCCCGGAATATAAATAATAGGATCATTTCCTTTTTCTAATTCTTGATGATATAGTTCTATTCCTTTTAATAATCTTTTTTCAAATTCAATTCCTGGTTTTCCATCTACTAATGGATGCTGAGCACCTATTTCAATTAATACTTTATTTTTGGTTTTTTCTGGCATTTTCTTCTTTTTCCTTCCAATAATTCTTATTCTTTTCTCCATCTATTGGTAAATACGTAATTAAAACAGCCAATTCACACTCTATTTTTTCTAATTCTTTTGGAGTTAAACTACCACCTTTAATTTGTTCTATTTTTTGAAATATATTTTCTCTAATTTTTTGTTCAGACATACTTCCGATTGGTTTTGTTATATTTTTCAATCTTTCTTCATCTAAAAGCATCTTTTTATATTCACTATTTGAATTTAAGATTTTTTCTCTTATAAGATTTATCTCTTCGCTTTCTATTTGAAAATTATCCATAAAAGCCTCCTTACTCCATTATACACAATTTTAGAATTTCTTCTAATCTCTCATCTTGCTTTGTTAAGTACAAATATCCTATTAAGGCTTCAAATCCTGTTGCATGACTATAATCTGCAACATTTCCATTTTTAGGAAGATGATGATTTTCGGTATTTCTTCCTCTTTTAAAAATATCTTGTTCTTCTTCCCTTAACTTATTCCAAATCCTATCCAGTATTCTAGCTTGAGCTTCTGCTTTTACAAATTGAATTGTCTCTAAATGTAATTTATGTGGTTTTGCATTTGAATGATTTACTAAATGTGTCCTAATAAACAATTCATACACACTATCTCCCACATATGCCCATACAAGTGGTGAAAGCATTTTAACTTCTTGAATCTCTTTACTTCTTTCAAATATATCCATATATTTCCTTTCTTACCTATCTATACAACTTCTAATGTAATCTTTCCAATTCTTCCACTTCTAAAATCATCTAAAATAATTCTAGCCGTTTTTTCAATATCTTCTTTTCCTCCTGAAATGATTGCACCTCTTTTTCTTGCAATTAATTTCATTAAATCATAAATAGGATTTGAAGAATCATTTATTGTTTCCCATTCTGAAGCTTCAATCTTATATCTTTCAAATAATTTTTCTTGATATCTTTCATTTAACATTTTTAATAATTCATAAGCAATTTCAGTTATTTCTAAAATATCATCTTTAATTGTTCCAGTAAATGATAAATTAAGGGCTACTTCTTGGCTTTCAAATTTTGGCCATAAAACACCTGGTGTATCTAATAACTCTTGATTCTTTCCAATACGAATCCATTGATTTCTTTTTGTTACACCTGGACGATTGGCAACTTCTAATTTACTTGATTTTGAAACACGATTAATAAAAGAAGATTTTCCAACATTGGGAATTCCTAAAATCATCACTCTTGTTGTTTTATTAATTCTTCCTCTTAAAGCCGCTTTTTTCTTATCTTCTTCCATCAATTCTTCAATTTTCTTTAAAACTTGGTTAATTCCTTTACCAGAATTACTATCTGTTAAAAGACATGCTTCACACTCTTTTGCAAAATAAGCTTTCCATTTCTCTGTTTGCTTCTCATCTGCTAAATCAATTTTGTTTAAAAGAATAATTTTCTTTTTATTTTTCGTTAAATTCTGAATATCCGGATTTCTACTAGAAAGAGGAATTCTACTATCCAAAATTTCAATAACAATATCAATAATTTGCATTGAATTCATAATTTCTTTTTTTGTTTTTGCCATGTGTCCTGGATACCAATTAATTGATGTTTTAGAAGATTCATTTTCTTTACTTTTTAATTTATCATTATTGTTCATTTATATCTCCTTAATTTATATATTTATGATAGTATAACTCCTGTTTTTCCTTATCAAAGTAATCAAAAACAAAACCATTTTTTTTCATATATTTTTTTAGCAATTTCAAATTTAGGATCAATACTTAATGTTATTTTTTTATAACCATTACTTATAATATAATTCATACAAATATCAAATATCTTGTTGCCTATACCTTTATTTCTATAATTTCTTTTTACATAAAATGTATTAAAATAGCACTCTTTATCATTGATTACTTTAACAGCGCTCCTATTCCAATTAAATCATTATTCTCTTCAACACTTACCAACATATTAGGCTTCACTTTGAGTTCATCATAATCTTGATTATCCAACCATTCATCCCAATAATCTATATTAAATTCTTTACATATATTATCTTTAATATATTTTTTTATATCATAATTACATTCATTAATTTTATACTCCATGTTTCTCTCCGTTTTAATATCTTCATAACCTTTACAATATACTTTTCAAGTCTACTATATGATAAATTTCTTTATATTTATTTTGTTTAATTTGTTTTCTGTTATAAAAAATAGTATCCATTCCCATACTATCTGGAATTTGCAAATCATATTCTATACTATCACCAATAGAAATATATTCATTTACGTTATTATTTTTTATAATAGCTTTTAATCCTTCTTTAGATGGTTTTTTTGGTAAAGTATCCCAGCCATATATTTCACTAAAGAAATGATTTAAATGATATCTTTTTAATCTGTTTATCTGGTCCTTTGTAAACCAATTGGAATATACTATCAATTCATATTTTTGTGATAAATATTGTAAAACATCAAAAATTTCATCTGTCTTTAATAATGGCACATTTTTATATGCCTCCAATAAGTCATCCAGCATTTCTTCCGTTATATAGATAGATGAATTATCATTTATATAGTCACAAAGAGTCTTGTTCGTTACAACAATATTATTTACATTTTTTTCAAAAGTTCCTATAACATGAAATAATTCCTCTGGAGAAATATCTAAATGATATTTTTCAATAAATTTTTTATATGCCAAAGTCCAATCTTTTGATATAAAAAGCAATGTATTATCCAAATCGAAAAGGATTTTTTTCATAAATACACCTCATTTAGCCATCATATTACATTTTAACATGTTTAGCATGATCAATAAATCTTTTTACTTTTTCTTTATCTTTTATTCCTTTATTATTTTTACAACCACTATTTACATCCACTCCATATGGATTGGCTAGTTTTATTGCAGTTTCAACATTATCTGGATTTAATCCTCCTGCTAAAAATGTAGGTTTATTTAATTTATTAATTAATTCTCTACTTTTATTCCAATCATGTGTTAATCCTGTTCCGCCAACTTGATTGGTTTTTAAATTAAAACTATCCAAAAGATAATAATCAGCATATTTCATTTTTTCATAATCTGTACCTATTTTTCCATCGCTTGATATATGTATCAATCTAACTAGTTTTACTTGCGGTAATTCTTTTACTATTTTTTCTACTTCTGCCTCATTAATATCAGAATGTAGCTGAATCATATTATTTCCTATAAACTTTGTTAATTGAATGATATCTTCTGCATTAGTTAAGTGAGTAACTAATGCTACATCACATTTATTTTTAGCAAAATCAGCTATATTCTTTGCTGTATATTGATCCACAAAGTCGTTGCTATTGTGTTCTTGACCTACAAGAATTCCAATAATATCCGCCCCTGCCTCTATAGACATTTTAGCATCTTCTATACTTCTATTTGCACAAATTTTAACTTTAATCATTAATTTTACTCCTGTTTTTATTCTGATTCCAAATAAACTTTAATTTGCTTAACAATATGAGGAATATTATAATTACCAGCAAACTTCTCTGCATTTAATAATCGATTATCTATTGGGAGCCATTCTAATTTGTTTTTTTCCTCTACTAATTCTACTTCATGTTTTAAGATTCCATAATATACTTGTAAATTCGTATCATAAATAAAATAATTTAAGTCCATAAAATGATCTAACTCTATATCATCTCGAGAAATTCCAGTCTCTTCAAAAAGTTCTCTGTAAGCAGCCTCTTCATCTGATTCGCCTTCTTCCACTTTTCCCCCAACAAAGTTATACATTCCTTTGTATGGATCTTTTGCTCTAACGCAAAATAAACTTTTTTCTAGAGTATCATCCAACACAACGACTAAATTTAATTTTTTCATAATTTACCTCCTTTACAAACTTTTTACAATAAACTCTACAACATCCTTTTCGTCTTCTTGTAACTCTTCTTTATCTTCTGGAGTAATATCTGTAAAATATTTATTTAGTTTTTTATTAATAGAAATTGTATCTAATGGGTAACCTTCTCTTATTTTGTTTGATGGCTTATCCACCATGTAAAAATCTTCTTTACTCCAAGTATACGTATTTTCTTTTCTATTAGAAATTACTGCCATTCCATATACCCAGCGGCAAGTTAATTTTCCCTCTGTTCCAAATTCTTTTACTAAATGAGTATAATGTTCAATCATTTCACTATCTGATAATCTTTTTCCATTTACTCTTCTTACAAACATTCCTGGTTGAAATGCATCTGGAACATTTTCTAAATATAAATTATCATCCATTGCAAAAACTGGTATATTTACAACTTTACTATATGCTCTAGCCTTTATTAAAGCATTTTCTATTGCATTTTTTCCATTTTCTTCAACATCTACTTTTTTTCCGACTTCTTTTAATGTTATTACTTCAATTCCATGTTCTAATAATCCCTTTGTAAATCTCTTTGCCTTTGTGGGATTACCAGTTGCAAATAATACTTGTTTCATGTTTTCTCCTATCTTTCTTGGCTTTTATTACGTTATTTATTTTATCATAAAAGCAAGCAGTTTTCAAGACTCACTGCTTGCTTGGTTTAGTCTATTTATTTATCTCATGTTTCATAATCCATTTAATATCTTCTATAGATTTATCTATGTTAAAAATTCCATTTCCAACTGGATAATATACAGGGAAAATTTTATATTGTTTTCCTTCAACGTCTATCAACTCTGATTTTTTTCTCATTTCAGAGACAGAAATCTTTTTCTTCAAAATAATAGAACTTACTTGATTTC
>JAFUWA010000036.1 GCA_017477355.1 Clostridia bacterium | reverse complement strand
TTATGGAAAAAATATTACTCCCGAAGATTTAAGACAAGAGTATTACCCTCATTTAGAAGGAGATGAAATGCCAAAAGCCTTAAAGAAATTGGGGTTTAAGTGCACAGATTTTTATTATCACAAAAGTTATTTAAATAAAAAATATATTTCAGATTGGCTGAAGACGAATAGACCAGTTATTATTTGTGTTGGAAGTGAAAAAGAGAATGAATGGACTTCAAGTTCTCATTATATGGCTTTATTAGATATTAATGATGATGGACTTGTTTATGTTTCTAATCCAAATGGATTAGATGGAGAAAAAAGAGCTTCTGGATGGTATAACTTAAATGAGATTTTACCATATACAGTTAAAGTATTGTTTATAGAAAGCTATTGAGATAGAAGTTAGATATTAGAGATTAGATAAGAAAGCAAACTCAAATTGTTGAATTAACAATTTGAGTTTATTTTTATGAATTGATATTTTAGAATATAGAAAATAAAAGACCCCCACTATCCTTTCGGACGGTGGGGGAAGAACGTCAGTTAGGTCTGAGTCCGCAAATTGGCTACATGATGAGGAAGTGCTCGAATTCCAGCTTGATAGGGATTGCTTGAGTAATACCAGCTCGGTCGCTGATATACTCTTTTTTTTCTCCTGTAATGGGGTCTGCATACTGGAAGTAGCGGAAGCCCTTTACATTAATCTGGCTGTAATCAATTTTTTCTTCCACTTCTTTCAGCCGTTTTCCGTACTTACTCTTCTTGTAGATATCATGATTGGCAAGGGTTTCAGAAATCATATCCATGGATCTTGTTCGAATTTGGACCTCAAAATACCGCTCGGTATAGGGGTCGTATACGACAAAATGAATGCTCTGATATCCGTCTTTCTTGGGACAAATCACGTAATCCTTCACCAGATTTTTGTATTCGGGCTTTATACCAGATTTCGGGGGAATATGAATGATGGGAGAGTTAAATACCAGCTCACCAGTTTGGATAAGCGGATAACTCTTGCATACCTCAAAGGTGTTGCTATTGAAAAACTCGATTGTCAGGTTGGCAATCTTATAGAGCTCATCAATCAAATCACCAGTTCCTCTGTCCTCCAGCACAATCCTGAACGCAAAGAAATCTCTAATGCGGTTAAAAGGATTCTCTTCGAAGTGGTAGTGTTCGAAAAATTCTGCAAACTTTTCCTTAGTGGAATTGTGTCCTTCGGCCTCCAGTGCTATGGTAAGCGTCTGGACGCACTGCTCTTTTTCTGCATCCGTCTTCGGTTTCAACTCGTTAAGGCAGGATTCAATGAATTCGGCTCTGATATCATTCATTACCGCATCTTCAATTTCCTCCACCTTATTCAGCGTAGAAATCAGACCTTTAATCCTTCCAGACAGCTCATAAGTGAGATCAGGAAAATTGTTGTCGATTTCCTTGTAGAGCTTGAAGAATACCTGCTGAATACGCTTGTCGAAGAAGGCTTTGTCGGTTAAGAGTGCCCAGTAGTTGAGCAACCTTCTGGCCTTCATCCGAATAAGGGGGTTGAAAGATCTGAGCATAGGAGCACAGTATCCGTCCAACATATCGGGGACGTTCTTTTCGGTATACAGATAATGGTAAAAATATTTATCCATTATTGTAACCTCCTTTCTTGGTTGATAGTGACTTTGCGACTGCAGGGTTTTGTAAAAACCCGAAAAAACTATATATATTATATCATAAATGTGACTTATTGTAAAATGAATATTAGGTGAACATAGGGAACACTCCTTGATTTTTTTGCATAAAATATTGAAAAAAGGAAAAGAGTATATTATAATAATAAAGCAAGAATATGGGGGCGTATTTGGTTTCGACAGGGTTTTAGAAGCTTGAATAGCGAGTAGTGGTTGGGTCTGATCCACTTTAAATAGATCCAATAAATATAAACGCTGATAACGAAGAATTAGCATTTGCTGCTTAGTAGCGGCAACGCCTTACTTTTGTAACCTACGGCAAAAGATAAGGTGTCAAATTAGTAGGAAACGAAGTAAAAGTTTTTCTCTTGGCTTTTATGGGATTTTTAAGAGATATTTTAAACTAAGTTTGTTTGTTAACGAAGTTTAAAAGAATTTTAATAACAAACTGCACTCGGAGAAGTTCTTGTGGAAGAAATTTTGGACAGGAGTTCAACTCTCCTCGCCTCCACCAAAAAAACGCTCAAAATCATCAATATGCACATTTTTGAACAATTTTAAAAATATAGGGGTATAAAGTATGGAAAGAGTTGGATTTTATGCAGGATCTTTTGATCCTTTTACAAATGGACATTTACATGTCATTGAAGTTTCTAGAAAAATGTTTGATAAAGTAATTGTTGGAATTGGTATTAATACTTTGAAAGAAAGACGTTTTGATCAAAACAAAATGAAAGAAGCTATGGAAAAAGTGATGGAATCAAAAGGGTATGATAATGTAAAAGTTATTACATATGATAATCTTTCTGTGGATGCTGCCAAAGAAAATGGCGCTAATTTCTTAATTAGAGGAATTAGAAATGGTATGGATTATGATTATGAAGAAAATGTTGCATTAATTAATGAAGAAATTTCTGGATTAGATACAATTTATGTAAGAGCTGGAAAATTAGGAGCTTTAAGTTCAAGCATGGTAATGGAGCTTTTACAATTTGGAAAAGATGTATCTAAATTTCTACCAAAAGAGATTTTAGAAATATTGTAGAATTTTTATAAATGAAACAAAACGAACCGTCCCTTTTGTTTCAAAAAGAAAGGCCCCGCTTAGGTGTAGATACCTTAAGCGGGGTTTGTTGTATTGATTGTTGTAAGGTTGACTCAAATGGTTCTTTCTTCGATGAAAACGGTCGCTTCGTTAGAGGTCATCTGCCATTTGGTTGTGCAGTACTTCTCAATCATATCCTGCTGACTGTGTCCAACGAAGATGATGGTCGCGTTGATTTCTTTTCCCTTGTCAACAACGAACTTCAGGATTTCCTCAGCGTTCTGTTTGTCAACGTTAGCAAGTAACTCATCCATGATGATAACGCGGGCCTCTGTGGGCTTGCTGATTGCATAGTAGAGCATGATGAGTGCAGCTAAAAGATGTAAATCGCCGGTGTTAATGGAACGCATGTCCAATTTCTTGAGTTCGTCCTCCGGAAGGAGAAAACGATACAGTTTCAGACCTTTTGCGAGCTCCTGAATCAACTCGTAGTTCCAGCCGATATCAGATTTGAAGTTGTCATAGAACTTGGAAAAGACAGTTGTGCGATCATTATAGATCATGACTTTCCCTTCGTCCATACTTTCTAACAGCTGGAGAAAACGTGTTTTGCCAGTACCTTTCTGCCCAATGAGTAGAATGTTTTCGCCGATGTTGATATGAAGATTCTGCCTTAAGAAGTAGTATTTCACACCAGCGGGGGTAGAGAGGTCTGCAGTAAAGTTGCTTGCAATTGTAACAGACTTGTTATTCGCAGTAACACATTTTTTTGCCTTGGAGAGAACATGCTTCTCTTTATTTTCAAAGGCGTTTAGCTCTTTGACGTCTGAATCGAGACTTATCTTGATGCATCCAAAAATGTTTTCCAGGATAGAGCTTAAGCTTTCAGCGATGGAGAGAACAACCCCGAATGCTGTCATGACGATGTATGCATTGCTATAAACAACTCCCTCAGCGAGGGTACTGACTAGGCCATACACACTAATAGCAATCATGATTTCTTTGACAACAGTGGGAAGTTTGGTAAGAATTTCTGTGATGACATTCGCTCTTGTCCGGGAATCAGACTCAATTCTTAATACATACAGCGCATTCTCCAAAAAGTTGCGACTGAAAGTATAGAACTTCGTCAAATCTCCTTCCTTTTTACGAATGGTGCCATCTACTTGTGCAATTTCTGCTCTTTTGAAGCCCCGCAAAACACCAAAGATTGTTGCAAGGATTAAAAGGATAATAGCGCAAGCAGTAGTTTGTTTGGAGAATTCTACCATGCTAGTTGTCTTGAAAACAAGAAATAGGTTAAAGGATAATCTGATTGCTAAGTCGATGCATCCGAAGATATCACCAACAAGATCACCTTTTAGTTTGATTGCTTTCTCATAGACTTGGAAAAACTTGCGATACCTGCGAAACAAGTTGAAACGTAGGAACATCGTCATCTTCATACCGTAGAACTTCTGGAAGATTCCAACGATAGCTGTGATGAATGCCAACGCGATGCTAATGAAGATGAATCTGTTCCAGTTCTGAATCACCTGTCCGCTTTGAACGAGCTTTTGGATACGAAGAAAATGCAAGTAGAGAGTGGTGTTGATGGTCAAGAGTACGATCTCAATGAGACGGAACAACAAGTAGCTTACCATTTCCTGATTGGTCAGAAACCAGAACCGTTGCTTTTTGTCCATGTCAATGTTCATTCCTTTCTGGGTATAAACCCGGTCCACTAAGTAGTAGAGTAACTATATGATCTCGCAGTGCATTTTGCACTGGAAGTTATCTATATTATATCAAAAAAGTGTGAGAAAATCAATATTATGTTAACATTAAAATACTCATTTCTCTAAAATAAATGGAATAGTTCCTTTGGGTTTGTTTTTTCCAAAAAAGCAATTGATTTTTTTGTTTCTTTGACATATAATAAAATAGCAAAAAATATAATTATATTTTTATGCGTCAAAACTCGAAGTTTCGAGGTGGTTTTTATGAAAAAAATTATTTTTAAAGGCTGTGGAACAGCAATTTCAACTCCATTTACAGATGATGGGGTTAATTTTGAAGAATTTGGAAAATTATTAGAAGACCAAATTCAAAACAAAGTGGATGCTATTATTGTTTGTGGAACAACAGGTGAAGCGTCCACAATGACAATTGACGAAAGAAAAGAAACAATTAAGTATGCTGTAGAAAAAGTGGCAGGAAGAGTTCCAGTTATCGCAGGAACTGGAAGCAATTGTACGGCTCAGGCTGTAGAAATGACGAAATTTGTAGAAAGTATAGGAGTAGATGGTGCTTTAGTTGTTACTCCATATTACAATAAAACAACACAAGATGGATTGGTAGCGCATTATAGAACAATTGCTGAAAGTACAAAACTTCCAATTATTTTATATAGTGTACCTAGTAGAACAGGTGTCAATATTTTACCTGAAACATGTAAGAAGTTGTCTGAGATTGAGAATATTGTTGCAATCAAAGAAGCCAGTGGAAATATATCTCAAATTACAGAAATTGCAAAACTTTGTGGAGATGAACTAAATATTTATTCTGGAAATGATGATCAAATCGTTCCAATCATGTCACTTGGAGGACTTGGAGTAATCTCAGTGCTTTCTAATATCATGCCGGAATATACTCACAATATAACAGAGAATTATGCTAATGGAAATGTAAGAGAAGCATGCAAGATGCAATTAGAGTCAATCGATTTAATTAAAACGTTATTCTCAGAAGTAAATCCAATTCCAGTAAAACAGGCATTGAACTTTATGGGATATCATTATGGAAAACCAAGACTTCCACTTATTCCAATGAGTGAGGCAAAAGCTGAAAAATTAAAAGAGGAAATGAAAAAATTTAATTTAGTTTAGATAATTGTCGAACCGAGAATTAAGGAGGGCACCAAAAGTTCAAAAATGAAAATTAAGGAATGTCTTTGATGTTCAAATGGAGGAGAATATGAAAACAATTCGAGTATTAATTAATGGTTGTAATGGAAAAATGGGACAAGAGGTTGCAAAAAAAGCAAGAATTATGGAAGGAATAGAAGTCCTTGCTGGTGTTGATAGACAGGATTCAGGAGATAATTTTTTCCCTGTTTATACAGATTTAAGCAAGATAAAAGAGATTCCAGACGTAATTATTGATTTCTCTGTTCCAGAAGCTTCTATGAAAATTTTGGATTTTGCAATAGAGAAGAAAATTCCAATTGTTGTTGCAACAACAGGATTTTCAGAAGAAGAACTTGTAAAAGTTCATGATGCTGGAAAAACAATTCCTGTGTTTCAATCTTATAATATGAGTTATTCAGTAAGTGTAATGAAGAAGATTGCTGCAGAACTTGCAAAATTACTAGATGGAACAGATATTGAGATTGTAGAAACACATCATAGAAGAAAAATTGATAGTCCAAGCGGAACAGCATTAATGTTAGCTGAAAGTATTAATGACGCTTTGGAAAATAAAATGCATTATGAGTATAATAGACATAGTAAACGTGAAAAAAGATCTCCAGACGAGATTGGAATACATTCTATTAGAGGTGGAACAGAAGCAGGAACACATACAGTTATCTATTTTGGAGAAGATGAAAGTATGGAGTTGAAACATACAGTAACATCAAGAGCAGTTTTTGCTGAAGGAGCAATTAAAGCTGCGAAATATTTGGTAAATCAAGATAATGGCGTATATAATATGAATAATATGGTATAGTAATAGAAGGAGAAGAAGGAGTAAAGAGATGGACGAATACAGACATTATAGACGTGCAAATAGAAGAAAGGTAATTGTTATTATTACAATTTTAGTTTTTGCATTTTTAATTATTGTGGGAAGCGCTTTATTGACAAATGGTGCAAGAAATAAGAAAAATAGCAAAAATACGGAAACAAGCGTTGCTAAGGCCGATACAGTGAAAACTACAACAGAGGAAGAGGCAAATGGGTCAGCAGAACCAGATGTAAAAGAAGCAAATGTAACAATACTAGGGCAAGAAGCAACAGAAACTCAGGTAACAAAAACAGAAAGTACATCAAAAACAAGTGCATCTAAAACAACTAAGGCTGCAAGCGGAAGATTACCAGTTGCTAATCCTGATGCTGTAGCACTTTGTAAGCAAGCTCAAACAGCACATGTAAAAGATATATATTTAACGTTTGATGATGGACCATCTCCAAATGTAACTCCACAAATTTTATCAATATTAGAAGAATATGATGTTCCAGCAACATTCTTCGTTTTAGGAAGTAGAGCAGAACTTTATCCTGAACTAATAAGACAAGAATATGAAGCAGGACATTATATTGCAAATCATGGTTATACACATACTTATTCTGCAATTTACAGTTCCGTTCAATCTGTAATAGATGAATATAATCAAACAGAAAAAGCGGTTCAAGATGCTTTAGGATTACCAGAATATCATACATTATTATTTAGATTTCCAGGTGGTTCTAGTGGGGGTCCATATGATTCTTTAAAAGGACAAGCAAAATCTAAGTTAGAAGGTATGGGAATTGCATCTACAAATTGGAATTGTTTAAATGGAGACGCAGAAGGTGGAGCAAGAACAAAAGAGCAGTTGATAAATAGATTGTATAGTACAGCAGAAGGTTGGGATAGCTTAGTTGTTTTAATGCATGATGCAAATGATAAACAAACAACAGCAGATGCTTTACCAGAAATTATTGAACACTATAAAGCAGAAGGATATACATTTAAAAATTATTATGAAATATTTCAATAAAAAAGAATGGGAAAAGGGGATGATCCTCTTTTCCCATTTTTACTAATTATATTTTATAAAAATAAATAAACCTATTAATTCAAAAACTATTCCGATACTAAAAAGTATAATTGTAAAAGTTTTTTCAGTATTATCTCCTTGAATGATAAATTCATTTGTTTTGTTTGGATTATAACAAATATTTATTTTATCATTAATTTCATAAAGAGCTGGATAGCCACCAGTACTACTTTTTTGTGTGACAATTCCTGAAGGAGTTTCATATTGGACAACTGGAAAATAAGAAGGGGTAATTGAATCAGAATTGTATTTTTCAATATAATCTACAATGATTCCTTCAACTTGTTCTGCACATCTTGATTTTTTAAAATTAAACCTAAACCAATTTATAAATCCAAGACATATAAATATAATTCCAAAAAAAATTAATATATACATAAAATATTTTCCTTTCAATTCTAATAATTATAGTATAGTATTTTTGTAGAGAAAAAGCAAATTTTAAACATTGATGGTGTGTTTTGATAAAATTTTATATTAAGATTAGATAAGATAAAAATGATTGACGAAAATATTAGAATATGGTACAATAGCATACATAAAGTAAACAAAATAGTCGCTCGCGAAAACCGAAAGGTTCCGCTAGAGGAAAGTCCGGGCTCCATAGAGCGAGGATACTTGATAACGTCAAGCGGGGGTGACCCTAGGGAAAGTGCAATAGAAAATAACAGCCTGAAAAGGTTAAGGTGAAAAGGCGAGGTAAGAGCTCACCGGGGCTGTAGTGATACAGACCGTCAGTGTAAACCCTATCTGGAGCAACGTCTTGTATGATAAGTTTTTGGCTGCTCGTCAAAACTTATTTTTTGTACTTGAACGGCTTGAGCTATATAGCAATATATAGCCTAGATAAATGACTATTTGCAATAACAGAACCCGGCTTATTGTTTACTTTAAATTTTTTAACAAGTGAGATTTGTTATGAATAAAGAAAAGAAGTTAAAAGTAATAATATTGGTTATTGTAGTTGTAGCACTTATTTTTTTTACTATTTATTTGTATAAAAGAATTGTTCATAAAGAAGTAAATCATGAATCAAGTACAGAAACAAAATATGTCACACTTCAAGTAATTAGAGAAGATATTATGGATGATTCAAAACAAGTTGTTGACGAAATGAAAAAACAACCAGGAGATGTTGCTTTTTTAAGCAAAAAAGAAGAATATAAGCAATATGGGAAAGAAGCAAATGACATTACTATTTTGGAAATAAACGATAAATCTGTAAAGATTTCAAGAGAAAAGATTGACTATAGCTATGATGAGACTGGCATGAATGTTATTTCACATGTTGAAAAAGTTGTAGATGATATTGAATATAATCAAAGGGTTGATATTTCTATTAATGATTCATATCCGGATTCTTCAGCATATTCACAAGCTAGATATTACTATTATGTTCAATTTATAAAAAATTAAAATTTAAGTTTTAAGAGGGAAAAATGGTACGTCCCATTTTCCCTTGTTTTGTTTAAGGAGTTGTTAAGATGTATAAAAAATTCGGAATAAGTGATGAAATTATTCATTTAGCAGAAGAATGTGAAAAAGAATTAGAGCCAATATTTAAGAAAATTGATGAAGACTGTTTAAGAGCTTCTAGCAAAGTATTAAAAGCTTTTCAGGATAATAAAGTAAGTGGAACAGACTTTATTGAAGTAACTGGATATGGCTTTTATGACGGCGGAAGAGAAAAGTTAGAAAAAATATATAGTCAAGTTTTAGGAGCAGAGGATGCTTTAGTTAGGCCACAAATTATGAGTGGAACACATGCACTTTCACTTACTCTATTTGGCTTATTAAAATATGGAGATACTATGGTAAGTATTTCTGGTGAACCTTATGATACTCTTAGAAGTGTTATTGGAATTATTGGAGATAGTAAAAATTCTTTAATTCAATATGGAGTAAAATATGAACAAATTGATTTAATTGATAATGATTTTGATATTCCCAAAATTATAGCAAGGTTAAAACAAAGTCCTGTAAAGTTAGTAGAGATTCAACGTTCTATTGGATATTCTGCAAGAAAAAGTATTTGTATCGATAAAATTGAAAAAGTAATTAAAGCTATTCGTGAAGTAAATCAAGATGTTATCATTATGGTAGACAACTGCTATGGAGAATTAGTAGAAGAAAAAGAACCAACAGAAGTAGGAGCAGATATTATTGTAGGCTCTTTAATTAAAAATCTAGGTGGTGGAATTGCGACATCTGGAGGATATGTAGCAGGAAGAAAAAGTTTAGTAGAAAGTGTTGCAGAAAGATTAACTGCTCCAACTGTTGGAAAAGATATGGGAGCAAACTTTAATCAATTATTAAATTTCTATAAAGGATTATATATGGCTCCAAACGCAGTAAGATCAAGTTTGAAATCAATGACATTTGCAAGTTTGATGCTAGAAAAAGCTGGTTTTACAAAAATCAGTCCAAGATATAATGAACCTAGAACAGATATTATTCAAACGATTGGTTTAGAAACAGAAGAAAATTTAATTAAATTCTGCAAAGGATTACAAATGGGAATGCCAGTGGAATCTTTTGTAGATCCTGTTCCAGATGTAACTCCAGGTTATCCTCATAAAGAGATTATGGCAGATGGAAGTTTTACGCCAGGTTCAACGATTGAACTTTCATGTGATGGACCATTAGTAGCACCATATGTTGCTTATATGCAAGGTGGAATTACTTATGAATATGGAAAATTAGGAATTATGATTGCAATACAAAATATGTTGCACTAGAGGTTAGAGATTAGATGTTAGAGATAAATGGAGTAATAAAATGTGGTTAGTATTTACAATACTTACAACGTTATTTTGGGGCGTTGGAGAAGTATTTTATAAATTAGGAGCAGAAAGAAAAACAAAATATACACATTTAAGAACAGCGATTTTTATAGGATTATGCATGGGAATTCATGCAATAGGATTATTGATTTTTGGAAATACAGGTTTCCATCCAATTAATTTAATCTATTATTTCCCAGTATTTTTCTTATATATGTTGTCAATGGTTTTAGCATCTTATGGCGTAAGATTTATTGAAAATTCTGTTTCATCTGTTGTAGAAGAGTTTTCAAGTGTTATTACATCTGCACTTTGCTTTTTGATTTTAGGAGAAAGAATTGGTGGAATAGCTGGAATTGGTATGGCTCTTTTAACAATAGGTGTTGTGTTGTTAGCAGCTTTTGAAACTAGAGATGAAAATGAAAGACCAGTTGATGTTACAAAGAAAATGTTAATTATTGGATTCTTTATGGCGCTTTCTTATGCGTTATTAGATGGTATAGGAACATTTTTAGATGTTTTCTATTTAGATATTGAAACAAGTCCATTAAAATATGTAACGGAAAATACAATTGAAGATGTAGCCAATATTGCTTATGAATTATCATTCTTAATTACAGCAATTATTTTATACATATTCTTAAAAATCAAGAAAGAAAAATTTACATTTAAAGGAGAAAAGTATAGAATTTTAACTGGTGTTTTTGAAACAGCAGGACAAGCATTTTACGTATATTCATTTTCAGGAAATGACATTGTAGCTGTTACAATTATGTCTTTTATGTCAGTTATTTCAGTTATATTATCTAGAATTTTCTTGAAGGAAAAATTAACAAAGAAACAGTATGTTGCAGTAATCATGGCTTTAATTGGTGCTGTTATACTGGGAATTGTAGGAGAATAAAAATATTTTTCAAAATTTAAGGTTGATTTAAGGTTTTATTGATATAAAATAATCAATAAAATCCCCAAAAATATTAATAAAAATAAAACTGTTTGAGAAAGAGATTTTTCAAACGGTTTTATTTTTTGCTTTGATAGGAGGTTTAAAAACTATTGAACAAAAAAGAAAATAATATTATAATGATATTAATGTTAATAAAAGAGGTTTCATTATGAGTAATAAAAAAGTTTTAATTGTAGATGATGAAGCAAGTATTAGAGAAATTATTAAAATGAATCTGGAACTTGCGGGTTATGATTGTTTTGAAGCAGAAGATGGAGAAAAAGCAATCAAATCTTTAGAGAAGTTTGAACCAGATATTGTTCTTTTAGATATTATGCTTCCTAAAATGGATGGTTATCAAGTATCTGAAGAATTTGTAAAAAGAGATATTCCAATTATTTTCTTGACTGCTAAGGAAAGTACAGTTGATAAAGTAAAAGGTTTGAAGTTGGGCGCAGATGATTATATTACGAAACCGTTTGAGGCAATGGAGCTTTTAGCAAGAATAGAAGTTGTTCTTAGAAGAAGAGGAAAAGAAAATTCTATTTTTAAATGTAAGAATGTAGAAGTTGATTTTTCTAAAAGAGAAGTTAAATTAAATGGAGAAAAAATAGAATTGACGTCTCAAGAATATAATTTACTAGAAGTTTTAATTAAGAATAAGAATTTAGCATTATCAAGAGAAATGCTTTTGGAAAAAGCATGGGGATATGACTATTATGGGGATACAAGAACAATCGATATTCATATCCAGAGATTAAGAAAAAAACTTAATTGGGAAGATGTTATTGTTACAGTATTTAAATATGGTTATAGATTGGAGAATGAGAATAAATGAAATTATCTTTAAAGATTTTTTTGGGAATTTGTATTCCGTTAATTATTGCTCTTGTTTTAATTTCCAATATTTTAATTCGTAAAAGTTTTTCGAATGATATTAGAGACGAGAAAATTCGAGGAATACAAGAGTTCCATTTTATGGAAGAAAATATAGAGAATGCTTTTTGGCAAAGTACAGTTTCTAGTGAAGTGATTATTAAATCTTATGCAGACTATTATAAAGAAAATGGATTATATTTAATATACTATGAAAATGGAAGAGAGATTTATACAAGTAATACTTTGATAGATTTAGAAGATTCAGAGTTATTAAATGTTTCAGAGAATGATGTAAAGACCCAAAACAAAACCTTTAAAGGAGAGCATTTCTTAGTAATTAGTACAATGCTAAGTAATGGTAGTGTGTTAGTGTATGCAAGAAATATTGATTCTATCTATCATATAAGAACAGATTTGATGAATTTGTCTATTATTCTAATTGTATCTATTGTTGTGATTGTAGCAGTAATTGCATACATTATTGCGAAAACTTTAACAAACCCTTTAAGAAAAATGCAAACAGAGATGGGAAAATTATCAAAAGGAAATTTTGATATTCACTTAAAAGAGGGAAGATCAGAAGTTGGTTCATTGGCAAAAAGTTTTAATAAGATGTCGGAAGAACTAAAAAATCGTGATGAGGAATTATTAGATTTAGTAAATAGTAAACAAGAATTTATTGATAATTTATCTCATGAAATTAATACACCTCTAACTACTATTTTAGGATATACAGAATTATTAGAAAGAGCAGATTGTACAGAAGAACAAAAAATTCGATTTTTGGAAAGTATCAAAAAAGAAACTTTGCGTATTAAGAATATTCATCAAAATTTATTATTATTGTCTTATAAGAAAAATGCTGATTTAGAAATGAAAAGAATTGATAGTCAAGAAATATTTGACAATGTTAGAGATACTACCAAGGTGAAAGTTGCTGAACATCAAATTGATTTGGTAATAACCAATAGAATTAAAGAATTCTATGGAGATCCAACTTTAATTGTTATGTGTATTTCCAATTTAGTTTCAAATGCAATTCACGCATCAAAAGATGGTAGTAAGATTATTGTTGATAGCTATGAGGACAGTAAAAACGTTTATGTAAAAGTAATTGATGAAGGACAAGGAATTTCAAAAGAGAATATTGAAAAAATAGTAGAACCATTTTATAGAGTTGATAAAGCTCGTTCGCGTAAAAACGGTGGCGCAGGTTTAGGACTTGCTATTTGTACAAGCATTATGAAAATGCATCACGGAAATATGAAAATTGAATCAGAAATTGGAGTAGGAAGCACATTTTATTTAGAATTCCCCAAAAATTTACAACTTTGATACAACTTCTTTATTGTTTTGAAATTTTTGATATGTATAATGAGTCTAGTTTAAAACACAGGAGGGATTTTAAATGAATAAAAAATTATTATTATTTGGAGCATTATTTGCTATCATGTGCACAAGTTTAACAGGATGCACAATTCAATTGGATGATGGAGACATTGAAACTTTTGAAAAAATAAAGGACAGTGCTAATATCACACTTAATGGAAACACAATTAATACAGAAGATATTTTTGTAAATGGAGTTTATAACGAAATTAATAATGACAGATTTTATTCTTGGGATGATACTTATGAAGAATCTAGAGTTCAATATTCTTATATTGATTTAGGAAATAGCTACTATATTATTGTTTATGGGCATGATGAATTTGGAAATACTACATGGGAATATGAAACAGAAAAATCATTTTACACAGAATTTCGTGCAACAGAGTATCTAGGAGATTATAACAATCAAGTTGTTTATTTAATTGATAACGGTAAATTAATTTGTTTAGATGTTGAGACAGGAAATATAAATTGGGGCATAGAAGATGATGTATTAATCTTAGATCCATATTATGAGATTAGATATGAAACTGGAAACTTATATATGGTATATGGAGAAACATTAACTCAATTTTTAGCTGTAGATATGAATGGAAATGTTTTGGCTAGAAAAGATTTAGCTAGTTATGAACAAGAGTTAGAAAGTATACCAAGTGCAAATTGGAGGGTAGAATTTGAAGAAACAGAAATTAGAATGATTGGAGCTACTGAATATGAAAATTATAGAGAGTGGTTGGTTGAAATTAGTCTAGAAGATTATTCTGTATCTGTAAAAGAAATTGAACATCAAGCTGCAACAAAACAAGTATTAAATGATAAAACCCTTTTCTATGAATATGGTGAAACATATTATTTAAATTCAGATGGAACTTTTGAATACTATACTAATAATGATTGGATTGATAAATATTCAACAATACGCGAATCTGGAACTTGGAAATTGGAAAATGGTAAATTAAAGTTCCATTTTACAGAAGAAGTAATTGCTGAAGGTGGACATTACGAGTATGATTCAGAAGGTATTAGTTATTTAGTTGATTGGTCTGAAAAATCAGTTCCAATTGATAATGAGATTGTGTTTGAAGAAGTAAGATATTATCCAGACTATGCTGGAAGAGAAATGATAGGATTAAATGAAATCTTATTTGAAATATTAGAACCAGTTGGATAAAAAATAGAAATAGAATGTAAATTTTGGTAAATTTGCATTCTATTCTTTTTTGTGCTAAAATAGTACTTGGCTTGAATAATTTTATACCCCAGAATTAGGACAGCCATAATATTCCCAGGCACTATACTACACAACAAGGAGAGAAAGAAATTTATGCGTCCGAGTGAAAAAGTGAGCCTCGACAAGGAAGTCGAGAGAGCAAAGCAGGAAATGGAGGAAAGGATGGCTAAGCACCCGAAGACGAGCACTGACGGAAAGCTGACCATCATGACCGACCCGCGCACTGGCATGCCGATGGCACGCAAAGAGCGGAAAGGATATTGGCCTGACGAGGTCTAAGTCCTAAGGCGGAATCATTTCTCAAGTTGCAACTTTTGGGGTAGTCTGAGGCGATGGCCTTAGGTAAGTTGAAGCAAGAGAGGTGCACATGTCAGAAAACGGCATGTGCATTTTTCATTTTTATGAAAGCTGTAAAATATAGTTGCTTTTTTTTGGTATTTATAGTAAAATAGATATGTCGAATTTTATTTGGTGTAGTGGCTTGGACAATTAATTTTAAGGAATATCCTTAATGTTCATTGTCGAGGTTACTATTCAAATAAATTTGGCAAAATAAAATTTAGGAGGATAGAAAAATGCAAAAAAGTTATAGTATGGAATTAGCCGGAAGAACTTTAACTTTAGAAACTGGTGAAATGGCAGGACTAGCAAATGGTAGTGTTTTAGTAAAATATGGAGATACTACAGTTTTAGTAAATGCAACAGCTTCTAAAGAGCCAAAAGATGGGATAGACTTTTTCCCATTATCAGTAGAATACAATGAAAGATTGTATGCTGTTGGAAAAATTCCTGGAGGTTTTAATAAAAGAGAAGGAAAACCTACAGAAAAAGCAATTTTAACATCAAGAGCAATTGATAGACCTTTGAGACCTTTATTTCCAAAAGATTTTAGAAATGATGTAGTGATTGATTGTTTAGTATTATCAGTAGAACAAGATTGCTCACCAGAGGTTTGTGCAATGATTGGAGCAAGTGCTGCATTATCTATTTCAGATATTCCTTTTGGAGGACCTACAGCAGCAGTTAATGTTGGTTTTATTGATGGTAAACCAGTTATCAATCCAACAGAGTCTCAAAGAGAAGTTTCAAGATTAAATGCTACAATTGCTGGAACTATTGAAAAAATTGCTATGATTGAAGCAGGAGCTTATGAACTAACAAATGAAGAAATGTTAGATTCTATCAAAGCTGCCCACGTTGAAATCAAAAAATTATGCGAGTTTATTCAAAATATAAAAAATGAAATCGGAAAACCAAAATTCGAATATAAGAAATTTGAAGTAGACGAAGAAATCTACAAATTAGTTTCTGAAAATTTTGGAGAGAGAATGTACAATGATGTACAAACTCCAGATAAGATTGATAGAGATAACAATTTATCAAGATTAACAGAGGATGTACAAGCTTGGTATCAAGAGAAATTTGGAGAAGAAAAACTAGCTGAAGATAAAGCTCAAATTGGTGAAGCTTTATACAAATTAGAGAAGAAAACAGTTAGAAAGATGATTTTAGAAGAACATAAAAGGGTTGATGGTAGAGGTATTTATGATATCAGGCCATTGTCTTGCAATGTAGACATTATTCCTAGAGTACATGGAAGTGGCTTATTTAATAGAGGAAGAACTCAAGTTCTTTCAATTGCTACTTTAGGTATGAAGAGTGAAGAACAAGCTTTAGATGGATTAGACAATGAAGAAGCAAAAAGATATATGCATCAATACAATTTCCCAGGATATAGTGTTGGTGAAGCAAAAGCTTCTCGTGGCCCTGGAAGAAGAGAAATTGGACATGGTGCTTTAGCAGAAAAAGCTTTAGTTCCAGTATTACCTTCAGTAGAAGAATTTCCATATGCTATTAGAGTTGTATCTGAAATTTTAAGTTCAAATGGTTCGACTTCTCAAGGAAGTATTTGTGCTTCTACTTTAGCGTTAATGGCTGCTGGTGTTCCAATTAAAAAGCCAGTTGCAGGTATTTCTACAGGTTTAATTACAGATGAAAATGATTCAAGTAGATATATCGTTATTACAGATATTCAAGGAATTGAAGACTTCTTTGGAGATATGGACTTTAAGGTTGGCGGTACTAGAGATGGCATTACTGCTATTCAAGTTGATATCAAAGTAGATGGATTAAGTTATGATATTATTGCAGAAGCTTTTGATAGAACTTTAAAAGCTAGAACATATATCTTAGATGAGATTATGGCTCCAGTAATTAGTGAGCCAAGAGCTGAGATTTCAAAGTATGCACCAAAGATTATTTCAATGAAAATCAATGTTGATAAAATTAAAGATGTTATTGGATCAGGTGGAAAGACAATCAATAAAATTATTGATGAAACTGGTGTTAAGATTGATATTGAAGAAGATGGAAGCGTATTTATCTATTCAGATGATATGGCAAAAGCAATTGATGCACAAGGCATGATTGAAGATATCGTTCGTGAGATTGAAGTTGGTGAAATCTATACTGGAAAAGTAACAAAAATTAATGATAAATTAGGAGCTTTCATTAGTCTTGGAGCTGGAAAAGAAGGATTACTTCATATTTCTAAGATTGCTAAAGAAAGAGTAAACAGAGTTGAAGACTATATGAGAGTTGGAGATGAAGTTACTGTTAAATGTATTTCAATTGATGATCAAGGAAGAATTAACTTATCTAGAAAAGATTTATATGAAGAAGAATAATTTTCGTGAGACAAAGATAACTTTGTTATCTTTGTCACTCGATATTATAGTGATTTTAGTATAACAAAGTTATCTTTGTCACTCGATATTATAGTGATTAATATAGTGGAAAGGAGATTCTTACAATAATTATAAATAATTATTGTAAGAATATAAAGATATGAAATATCTTTATATTCTTCAGCAGGCATTAGTCTGGGTAATGATTGTATACTGGATTTATAATATTGTCATTGGATTTTGTGCTTTGATTCGATTAAAGGAAAAACCTTTAAAAACTGATAAGAAACACAAATTCATGGTTATTATACCTGCTCATAATGAAGAAAAAGTAATAGGTAATTTAATAGAAAGTTTGCATTCTATGGACTATCCATCTGAGTTGTATGATATTTTTGTAATAGAGGATAATTCTACGGATAATACTGGAAGAATAGCAAAAGAACTGGGTTGTAAAGTATATACTCGTAATGATTCTAAAAGAAAAACAAAAGGTTATGCTCTAAATTGGTTTTTAGGAAAGGTATTAGAAGAAAAGCTAGAATATGATGCTTTCGCTGTTATTGATGCGGATAATGTTGTAGATCCTAATTTCTTAAATGCAATGAATATAAAACTTTGTCAAGGAGAAACAGTAATCCAAGGCTACAAAGATATTAAGAATCCAACGGATTCTTGGATTTCTAGCGGATATGCCTTGTTCTACTGGTTCCAACACAGATTCTACCATTTAGCTAGATATAAAGTTGGCCTTTCACCATTAATGAATGGAACTGGATTTGTAGTTAAATTTGACGTTATTAAAGAAACAGGATGGAATACAAAAACTTTAACAGAAGATGTTGAATTTTCTTTAATAAATATTGCAAATGGAAATAAATTGGGTTGGGCAACAGATGCAATTGTATATGATGAGCAACCAACTGGATTCAGAGAAAGCTGGAAGCAGCGTACAAGATGGACAAAAGGTCATATGCAAATCTTTAGACATTATACAAAAGATTTAGCAAAAGGTGTTGTAAAAAATAAGAATTTAGCAACATTTGATGGATTAGTTTATATTATGTGCGTCCCAGTAATTGTTATTTCGCTTTTATTAATTATTGTCAACTTTATCATGTGGACTCTGGAGAAAATGACTTTTGGAAAGATGCTTCTTTCTGTTTTTATAATGTTGGCGATGGGATATGCTGCATACGCATTTGCAGGATTAATTATTACGATTATGGATGGTAGACCTTTGAAAAAGATGTGGAAAGGAATTATCTTATATCCATTCTTTATGGCATCTTGGGCAATCTTGAATTTCTTCTGTTTATTTAAAAGAGATGTTAAATGGGAAAAGATTGAGCATGTAAAAGCAGTTTCTATCGAGGAAATGCCAGAACATAATTCAAAAGCCGGGAAAAGGAAAAATAAATAATCCATTTTTCCCTTGAAAAAATTTCCTTTCAATGATATGATAAACAAAATATCTTTGAAAGGAAAATGAAGAATGAAAGTTTTATTTAAAAATGGAACTGTAATTGACTATGCAAGTAAAACAAAAGATGTTTTAGATGTATTAGTTGATGGCGATAAAATCGCTAAAATTGGAAAAGATTTAAATGATTCTGCAGATAATATAATTGACTGCAACGGATTATATATTATGCCTGGAATGATTGACATGCATTGCCATTTGAGAGAGCCAGGTGGAGAACATAAAGAAACAATAGAAACTGGATCAAGAAGCGCTGTTAAGGGTGGTTTTACCAGTATTTGTCCTATGCCAAATACAAAACCTACTCCTGATAGCGCTATTGTTTTGCAACAGATATTAAAAAGAGCAAAAGAAGTGAATCTTTGCAATGTTTTTCCGTTTTCTAGTGTAACTAAAGGAGAAAAAGGTGAAGAACTAGTTGATTTTAAAGCTCAGCTAGAAGCAGGTGCAATTGCGTTTTCGGATGATGGGATGCCAGTAGAAAATGCTAGAATGATTCGTGAAGCAATGATTGAAACAAATAAGTTAGGGAGTTTTGTTTCAGAACATTGCGAAGAAAAAAGTGTATCTAGTGGAGCAATTAATGCTGGCCCTATTGCAGAGCAATTAGGCGTTGGTGGTGTTCTACCAGAGGCTGAAGAAATTATGGCATCTAGAGATATTGTAATTGCTGAAACAAATCATTTACATACTCATATTTGTCACATAAGTACAGAAACTAGTGTAAATATGATTCGTTCGGCAAAAGCTCGAGGTGTTAATGTTACTTGCGAAACTTGTCCGCATTATTTTAGTTTTACAGTAGATGAGGTTTTAAATTCAGGAGTGAATGCAAAAATGAATCCTCCATTAAGAGAGGAAAAAGATAGACAAGCTATTATCAAAGTATTAAAAGATTGAACAATAGATGCATTAATTACTGATCATGCTCCACATGCAAAAGAAGAAAAAGATAAAGGTTTAGAAAAAGCACCAAATGGAATTATAGGTTTTGAAACAGCATTACCTGCAGTAATTACAAATTTAGTAAAACCAGGGTATGTAGATTACATGGATATGGTAAGATTTATGTCATATAGACCAGCAGAACTTTTAAAATTAACAACAAGAGGACAAATTAAAGAAGGATATATAGCAGATTTAACAGTTTTTAATCCAAATGATGAGTATACTTATACAGAAGATATGATAGTTTCAAAATCTAAAAATAGTCCTTGGATTGGAAAGAAGTTAACTGGACGAGTAAAATATACTGTTGTAGGTGGACGTGTTGTATATTCTTATTAAAAGGAGAAGATAAATGATAATTGATGAATTAATTGATAAAATCAAACAAATGGAAAATCCAACTGTAATGGGATTAGATCCAAGATACGAATTAATACCAGATGAAATAAAAAATAAATATGGAACAGATAATGCAGGCATTTGTGAAGCTTTCTTAGAATTTAATCAAAAATTGATAGATAGTGTATATGATATTATTCCAGCTGTAAAACCACAAGCTGCGTTCTATGAAGCACATGGCTTAGAAGGAATAGAGGTTTTGAAGAAAACTTGTGAATATGCAAAGTCAAAAGGAATGTTTGTTATATTAGATGCCAAAAGAGGAGATATTGGAACAACAAGTGTTGCTTATTCAAAAGCTTATTTAGAAGATGGAGAGTTTCAGATTGACTTTATGACAGTAAATCCTTATTTAGGGTCAGATGGAATAATTCCATTTGTGGAATCTTGTCAGAAATTCCATAAGGGATTATTTATCTTGGTAAAAACATCTAATCCATCCTCAGATGAATTGCAAAACTTGAAATTAGAAAACGGAAAAACAGTTTATGAAACTGTTGGTGAATTGACAGAGAATTGGGGAAGACATTTAAGAGGAAAATATGGATATTCTTCTGTTGCAGCAGTAGTTGGAGCAACGCATCCAATTCAACTAAAAGAATTAAGAGAAAAAATGCCAAATACTTTCTTCTTAATTCCTGGATATGGAGCTCAACGGAGGAAAAGCAGAAGATATTGCTTTAGCTTTTGATGAAAATGGAATTGGTGGAATCGTTAATAGCTCAAGAAGTTTGATGGCAGCATACAAATCAGAATTGTGGAAAGATAAAAATTATCAAGAAGCAACAAGATGTGAAGCAATTCGTATGAGAGATGAGATTATGGAAGCAATTCTGAAAAAAATATAAGTGTGTGTTTAAGGACTGTCCCAAATGTTATAAAACTTAACATTTAAGGAACGTCCCTAATGTTCAAAAAGGAGGAAAAAGGTATGCCAATACAAGCCGATTGTAAAATCGTAGGAAAAGAAAAATTGACTACTGGGATTTATAAGTTTTCAATTAAATCAAAAGAGATTGCAGAACTTGCAAAACCGGGAAATTTCTTGGAAATAAAAGTTTCAGATAGTTTAGAAACATTTTTAAGAAGACCAATTAGCATCTATAACATTGATAGAGAAAATGAGGTAGTAGAATTTATTTTCCAAGTAAAAGGAAAAGGAACTGAAATTTTAGCAGAGAGAAAAATAGGGGAAGATTTGAATATTTTAGGTCCTTTAGGAAATGGAACATTTTCCGTAAAGCATTATAAGAAAGTTGCTATTATTGGTGGTGGAATTGGAATTTATCCACTATATGAACTTGCTAAAACATTAAAAGAGAATTCAGAAGTTAATACTTATTTAGGATTTAGAAATAAAGATTTAGTAACATTAGAGGAAGAGTTCGAAGAAGTTTCTGACAAATTAGTGATGACAACAGATGATGGAAGTTATCGTGAAAAAGGCTTTGCAATTGAATTCTTAAAAGAAGATTGCAAAGCAGAAAAGCCAGAGATGATTTTTGCATGTGGTCCACTTCCAATGTTAAAGGCAGTACAAAGCTTTGGAATTGAAAATGAAATTCCAACAGAACTTTCTTTGGAAGAGAGAATGGGATGTGGAATAGGAGCATGTGTTGGATGTGCAGTTTTAACTAAGAATAAAGATGGAGAAGAGAAGTACAAATATGTTTGTCAACATGGGCCTGTATTTAATGCAAAAGAAGTGATTATTTAAAAGGAAGAAAGAAAATGCCAGGATATGTAATACATATAGCAGTTGCCAATGAGTATATTAGAAAAAATAAAATTAAGAATCAAGAGAAATTTATTAGAGGAGTTATTGCTCCAGATGATGTAGAAGATAAATCATTAACACATTATGGGGAATATAGTTCAAGAACAAATTTAAAACGATATTTAGAAGCAAATGAAATTAATACAAATTTTGACAAAGGATATTTCTTGCATTTGCTAACAGATTATTTGTTTTATAACTATTATTTTATTACTCCTAGAACAGTTATGTTTTATCAGGATTATGATAGGACAAACCAAGAATTGATTTCAAAATATCATGTGCAATTACCAGAAAGATTACAAAAGTTTGCTAATTGCAATAATGAGGAAGAACCTGAGATTTTAAAGATAGATGAATTGGAAAAAATGATTGACGAAATATCTGATCTTGACTTAGAGAAGAGTGAAAGAGAAATTAAGAATACAGAGACTATTACAATTGGAAATAAAATAATAGAAACTAATGTTTTTAGAAGATATTAGAAAGGAGAAACTATGAATACAGAGATTAATTTTGCAGGAATTAAGATGAAGAATCCTGTAACAGTTGCATCACGGAACGTTTGGCTATGGAAGAAATCACAAAGATTTTGTGGATTTGAATCAATTAGGTGCAATTATTACAAAAGGAACATCTTTGAAACCAAAACAGGGAAATAAGCCTCCAAGAATTGCAGAGACGTCTAGTGGGATGATGAATTGTATTGGGTTAGAAAACCCTGGATTAGAATATTTTGGTGCGGTTGATTTACCATTCCTAAGACAATATGATACAAAGATAATTGTGAATTGTTTTGGCGGAGCAGAAGGCACAATTGAGAATTATGTCGAAATTTGTAGACAATTGAACAATATGGATGTTGATGGAGTCGAAATCAATTTAAGTTGTCCAAACGTAAAAGCCGGATGTCTAGCTTATGGTACTACTTATGAGGGAGTAAAGGAAATTACAGCCGCTTGTAGAAAAGTCTTAACAAGTAAGCCTTTAATCGTAAAACTAACTCCAAATGTAACAGATATTACACTTCCAGCAAAAGGAGCTGAAGATGCTGGAGCAGATGCAATTTCATTGATTAATACATTAACTGCAATGAAAATCGATATTGAAAAAAGAAGACCAATTTTAAGTATTAATACAGGAGGACTTTCAGGGCCTGCTATTAAGCCAATAGCAGTTAGAATGGTATATCAGGCTGCGCATAGCGCTAAGATTCCTGTAATGGGACTTGGTGGAATTATGACAGGAGAAGATGTAATTGAGTTTATGATGGCAGGTGCTACTTGCGTTTCAGTAGGTTCTGCAAATCTGGTTGATCCAAAAGCTTCTGTAAGAATTATTGAAGAAGTGGAAGATTTTATGAAATCTCATGGAATTGATGATATCAATACAATTATAGATTCTGTTCAAATGAACTAGTGTTCAAATTGTAATGCAATTTTAATATAATTTTTATATTAAAATTATTGATTATCTAAGGGATTAAAGTTATAATAATTATATAAATAATATTTAACTAAAGAGAAAAGGGGAGAAAACTATGGCAAAGAAAGATACAGGAATGGATTTGTATGATTCTGTAGCAGCAACTAATGAAGGAGTTACAAGAAATGATGTAAAAAGATTGTTTATATGGTACGATTTATTAAGCTATGCTTTACCATTTCAATTAATTTTTATATTCATATATTATTTGATTGGTTCAAATTATTATCCATTCACAATGTGTTCTGTTTTATTTATTTTTGTAATGGATGCTATTTTGAAGGATTCTTTAGAAAGAGATGGAAAAAATTATGAGAAATTTAATAAACATATACCACTTGTAAAATTATGGGTTATTCCTTTAATTTTCATGGGATTAGTGACTTCAGTTGCATTATTAATGGCAACTTTGGGATTAATTTAATTTGATTTTACTTAAGATGAGGTGGGCAAGTTCTACCTCATTTTTTGATGGATAGGAGGAAAATATGGGACCAGGAGCAACTACAGCAATTATAATTGTAGTAATATTAATTATTATTTTTATTGTAGAGTATAATACAATTAAGAGTTTGCAAAATAAGGTAAAGCAATCAAGAAGTGGAATTGATGTTGCATTAACTAAAAGATTTGACTTAATTCCTAATTTAGTAGAATGTGTAAAAGGATATTGCGAACATGAGGAAAAAGTATTAACAGAATTAACAAAAGCAAGAACAGATTACTTAAAAAGCAAAAGTTTATCTGTTGGAGAAATTGCAAATGACAAAACAAAAAATGTCTTGCTTTTAGCAGAAAGATATCCTGCATTGAAAGCAAGTAATCAATTTATGGAATTACAAGCTTCTTTAGAAAGAACAGAAAGTAGCTTAGCTGCAGCTAGACGTTTATATAATAGTGATGTTACTATGTATAATACGAAAATTCAAACATTCCCAGGAAATCTTTTTGCAAGTTTCATGGGGGCAAAACCGGAGGAATTTTTCGAAGCAGAAGAAGGTGCTAAAGAAAAAGTAAAAGTAAAGATATAGAGGATTATGAATTATGAAACAAAGAAATTTCAAGGAAATTTATGATGCTATCTATTCTCGTGTTGGAAAAATAATGGAGGCTAGACGTAAAGCTGCTCTTAGGAAAAATGTTTTCGCTTTTTTGATTACACTTATAATTTGGGTTGCTGTTTTGATGAATGGTTTAAAATATTATGGACCATTAATGGGAGTTGGACTGGTCTTAACTATTATCTTATTAACAATCATTATCAATAAAATTAACAAAGAATATAAGCAAACCTATAAAGAACAAGTAATTAATGAGATTGTAAAACAAAGTAATCCCAACTTGAAATATGATTATAAAGATGGAATTGGTTCTAAATTGTATGCAGAAAGCCAATTTGATTTTGGATGGGATAGATATCATACTGAAGATCGTATTTACGGAGAAATTGAAGATGGTGTTACTTTAAACATGGCGCAAGTTCATACAGAAGAAGAGCATGAAACAACTGACTCTGATGGACATACTTCAAGAACTTATGTTACAACATTTTTAGGTTTGTATGGAATTATTACTTTAAAAACTGTGACACCTGCAGATTTTATGATAAAAAGCAACTCTAAGTTTTCGAAGTTTAAGAAGAATAGAATTGAAATGGAATCAGCAGAGTTTGAAAAATATTATGATGTATACTCTTCCAAAACAAAAGATTTGGAACTGAGACAAAGTGCAATGGAGATTTTAACTCCTGAGACAATCGAAGAGTTTGTTAAGATTAGAAATATGTTCAAGAAAGCTGTTAATGTTAGAGTTTGTCGTGATAAGATTTATTTTAGAATTGAGGTTGGAGATATTTTTGAGCCTCCAACATTCAAGAGCAGTATTGATTTTGAAATGTTAAGAAGATATTTCTTGATTATTGATGTTCCAAGGATGCTTTACGAAATTTTAATTGATAACATTCTTGTTATGTATGGGGATAAAGGAGACAAAGAAAAAAGAAATCTTTCTAAGATGAGTCAAGAGGAAAAAGAGGAATATTTGAAGAATAAGAAAGCTGCTGAGAAAGCAACAGAAGAAACATCTTATTTTTCACACAATTAATTTTTTAATTTGGAAAATATTGACAAAATTTGATTTCCCTTGTATAATGATTTACATAAAACGACACACGGGTTGTCTCTTTTGTTCATTTTTGAATTTTAGGGATTGGCCATAGTGTTTAAAGAGGGGAGATTTGAAGATGTTTAAAGAATTTAAAGAATTCATTTCTAAAGGAAATGTAATGGACATGGCTATTGGTGTTATCATTGCCAATGCTTTTGCAGCAATTGTTACTGCTTTTACAGAAAGTTTTATTCAACCACTATTAGGATTGATTGGTGGAGCTGAGATTCACGGAACAATTCCTTTAGGAAGTAGTGGACAATCTATTGATTATGGATCATTCTTAACGGCTGTTGTAAACTTCTTAATCGTTGCATTTATTTTATTTATGATGATTAAGATAATTACTACTGCTGAAAAGAAGAGTAAAGAGAGATTAGAGAAACTTGCTAAAATGGCAGGGGAAAATGCTGGTAAAATTACAGATAAAATACCAGGAAATGTTTTGAAAAAAGGAAAAAAGGGAAAAGAAGAGGAAGTGCCTGCAGAGCCAACTACAAAATTATGTCCTCATTGTTTAAGCGAAATTCCATTCAAAGCTACAAGATGTCCACATTGTACATCTAAATTAGAAGGATTTAAAGAAGAAATTTCAAAATAAATAGATAAAAGTAAAACCGAAGGCCGAGAACGTTAAAATGTTCTCGGCCTTCGGTTTTTGCTTTTTTTGAATGACGTTAAGTACCGTCTGGTTACTGTGCGTTTTTTAGCTTTTGCACAGCGGTAGAAACGATTGTTAAACTGGGTACTCCTTTTTTGAAATCGGGAAAAGCGTTTATTACTTGGGAAGTCCGGTTGCAAAGTTCCATATAGTCAATACCATTGGATTCATGGATTTTTCTGATTCCTTCGTCGACATCAAGTCTGGAGAAATTCTCCATGTCAGTAGTGGTGTACAGGCTGTACTTGGTGTAAATAATGACGACGCCGTTTGCCATGAGATAAATGCTGGGAGAATAGCGCTCAAAAACTTCTTGGATTTCTTCATCTTCGCTCATAAATACGTTTCCATAGCTGTCCGTATAGCAGAGGTGGTCAATGAAAAAGCCATCCTCATACTCGGTAGCCACGAAAATTTCGTTGATCAGAAAGTTGATTCGATTGTCATCTCCTTTGTTTTCAAATTTTTGCGCATCAGAAATATAAAGCGTTTTTTTCCTTAGGGTAGATCGCTCTCGAAAGATTACGTTTCCACTTACAGAATACCGTTCAGACTTTTCTAACATGTTTTCGTTCCTCCTTAAAAAACCAATCTGCAATAATCTGCAATATTAATCATACCATAGAAACGTTGATAAATCAAATTTTACACATAGAATTTACATAAAATTCACATTTGAAAAAGATAAAATAAATTTGGATCAAGCATTGAAATAAAAAGGTTCTTATGGTATAATACTTACGTTAAATTAGATGTAAAGGGTGGAAGAGATGAATAAAATAGAATTATTAGCACCAGCTGGCTCTTTTGAAAAAGCAAAAATCGCTTTTATGTATGGAGCAGATGCTGTTTATATCGGAACACCAAAATTATCACTTCGTTCTAGAAGTGAAGCAAATGATTCTGATATTGCTAAAACGATTGAATATGCTCATAGAAAACGGCAAACGTGTGCATGCTGCAATTAATATTTATGCTGAGGATGAGACTTATGATGAAATAATAGAGCAAGCTAGAATTTTAGATGAACTAGGTGTTGATGGAATTATAATGTCAGATGGTGGAGTAATTGATGCGGTTCGTGCTGCTGCTCCTCATACAGATGTTCACATTTCTACACAAGCAAATACAGTTAGTTACCATGCGGCAAATTTTTGGTATAAAAATGGAGCTAAACGTGTAATTCTTGGCAGAGAAATGAACAAAGAACAAATTAAAACTTTAATTCAAAATAAACCAGAAGATTTAGAAGTAGAAATATTTTGCCATGGTGCAATTTGTTTTGCATACTCTGGAAGATGTTTCTTAAGTGAATTTTTAGCAGGAAGAAATGGTAATCTTGGAGATTGCGCACAAAGTTGCAGATGGGCTTATAATGTTTATGTGGAAGAAACCAATAATCCAGGAGAGTTAATGCCTGTTGAAACAGATGAAAAAGGAACTTATATTTTTTCATCTAAAGATATGTGTTTAATTAAAGAAATTCCAGAGATTATAGATATGGGCGTTAATAGTGTTAAAATTGAAGGACGTTTAAAAACTGAATATTATTTAGCTAGTGTCGTAAACGCTTACAGAAATGCAATTGATGACTATTATAATGATCCAGAGCATTATGATTATACAAAATATTTAAAAGAATTAGAGAAAACCAAAACTCGTGGATTAACAACATTCTATTTCAACGATAGAAAAAACAAAGATATTCAAGATTATGGTGGACACCAATATAATAATGATTATGAGTTTGGTGGCAAAATAATTGAAGATCAAGGTGATAAAATTCTAATTGAAATTAGAAATAAATTAACAGTTGGAGATCAAATGGAATTAATCGTTCCAGGTAAAATTGAACCAGTAGTATTTCAAATTGAAAAACTTTGGAATGATGAAACAGGAGAAGAAATTTCAACAGTAAATCCAGGAAAAGCAGAACAAAAGGTTATTTTAAATAAACCTAAAACTGAGTTTGATTGGGAAAAGGATTGGATATTGAGGAGAAAAAAGTAAAAATTGGAGGTAAATATAGAATGAGTGAAGATATAAACAATGAAGAAGTTGAGATGACTCAAGAGGAAGTCAATCGTTTAATGCAAGTAAGACTTGATAAGTTAAAGGAATTGCAGGATGCAGGGGCTGACCCTTATGCAATTACAGAATATGATAGAACAAATACAGCAGGAGAAATTAAAGCAAATTATGAAGCTTTTGAAAACAAGGATGTAGCAGTAGCAGGAAGAATTGTTGCTAAGAGAATTATGGGAAAAGCATCTTTCTGTACAATTTTAGATAGTGATGAAAAAATCCAAAGTTATGTGAGTATTAATGATTTAGGAGAAGAAAGCTATAAGGCTTTCAAAACATGGGATATTGGAGATATTATTGGAATTAAAGGTTTTGTTTTTAAGACAAGAACAGAAGAAATTTCAGTTCATGCAAAAGAAGTAGTTTTACTTTCAAAATCTTTAAAACCATTGCCAGAAAAGTTCCATGGATTAAAAGATGTAGATTTAAGATATCGTCAAAGATACTTAGATTTAATTATGAATCCAGAAGTAAAAGAAACTTTCAAAGTTAGAACAGCAATTATTAAAGAAATTAGAAATATCTTAGATGAAAAAGGATACTTAGAAGTTGAAACACCTATTCTAAACACAATTTCAGGTGGTGCAACAGCAAGACCATTTATCACACATCATAATACTTTAGATTTAGATATGTATTTAAGAATTGCAACAGAGTTAAATTTGAAAAGATTAATCGTTGGTGGTTTTGATAAAGTTTATGAAATTGGTAGAATTTTTAGAAATGAAGGAATGGATATTCGTCACAACCCAGAGTTCACATCTATTGAGTTTTATAGTGCTTATGAAAACTACCATGATATGATGAATATTACTGAGGAGATGTTCTCTAGAATTGCAATGAAAGTAAAGGGAACATATCAGTTTTCATATCAAGGACAAGAATTAGATTTTACTCCAGGTGGTTGGAAGAAAATCACAATGATTGATAGTATTAAAGAAACTTGCGGTATTGATTTTAATGCAATTCAAACAGATGAAGAAGCAGTAAAAGTAGCAAATGAACACCATATTGAAATTCCAAGTGGAAAAGAAACTAGAGGAAATATTATTGCATTATTCTTTGATGAATATGTTGAGAAAACTTTGATTCAACCAACATTTATTTATGATTATCCAATTGAAGTTTCACCACTTGCTAAGAAATGTGCACATGATCCAAGATTAACACAAAGATTTGAATTCTTTATTTGTGGTCGTGAATATGGAAATGCTTTCTCAGAATTAAATGATCCAATTGATCAATATGAAAGATTTAAAGCAGAGGTAGAAGCAAAGGCTAATGGAGATGATGAAGCCGGAATGATGGATGATGACTTTATCAACGCTTTACAATATGGTATGCCTCCAACAGGTGGAGAAGGAATTGGAATTGACAGAATGGTTATGTTATTTACAGACGCACCATCAATTAGAGATGTATTATTTTTCCCAACTATGAAGCCTTTATCATAATTTTCGTGGGATTTTTCGGAGAAAAATCACTCGATTAAAAAATTATGATAAAGAGGTTTATTGACGAAGTCTATGAAGCCAAATTTCAATTAAAAGTTAATAAATAAAGAAAGGATTAAAAAAATGAAAAAGAAAATTTTTAGTATTTTATTAATTGTCCTATTAATGGTAGGAATGTTAATTGGATTAACTGCTTGTGGAGATGATGATAGTAAAGAAGAAAAGAGTTCCAAAAAGGCAAATTATACAGGAATGAGTGATCCAGAAGAATTAATTAGATCATTTTATGAAGATGAAGTAAGATGGGGAGAAATAAATAAAGCTAAAAAATATTTCAATTTAGAAGCTATGGTAGCTTGTGAGCTTCTTGAAGATTGGGATTTAGATTTTGATGAGACTTATCAAATGATGTTTGAACTTGATAAAGGAACAGATTATATCAAAAAAAATTATAAAGATTTTGTAAAAGCAGTAGAAGATGAAGGCATGGATTTTGATAGTTCTATTGTAAAAAGCTTAAAAGAGATGTTAGAAGAGGAAGAAGAAGGAGTAGAAGAAGTAGTTGATGATCTTACAGGCTT
>JAFUWA010000035.1 GCA_017477355.1 Clostridia bacterium | reverse complement strand
ACTTAGGTACAACAGGATGCGTATCTTATATGTTTGAACAAAAAGGTGTTATCGTTATTGAGAAAGAAGGTTGTCCATTATCAGAAGATGATTTAATTATGGAAGCTTTATACGCCGGTGCAGAAGATTTTTCTTCAGAAGATGAAGTTTATGAAATAAAAACAGATCCACAAAATTTCACGGCAGTTACTGAAAGCTTAACATCTACAGGAATTACTTTCTTAGAAGCTGGAGTTCAAATGATTCCAAGCAATTACATCCAATTAGATGAACAAGCAGCTGAAAAAATGCAAAGATTAATTGATAATCTAGAAGACTTAGATGATGTTCTAGAAGTTTATCATAATTGGGAAGAATAAAAAATCGAAGAGACTTATCTATGATAAGTCTCTTTATTTGCAATCTTAAATCCTCTAAATAACTGTTCTAATAAAAACACTCTTATTAATTGATGTGGAAATGTCATTTTCGAAAAACAAATTCTTTCATCTGATTGATTTAAAATCTTATCTCCAATTCCTAATGTTCCTCCAATCACAAAAGTGATGTTGCTCTTCCCTTCTACAGTTAGCTTTGAAATTTTTTCTGAAAACTCAGGTGATGTATATTCTTTTCCCTTTAAATCTAAGCAAATCAAATAAGAATCTTTTTTTAAAACATTTAACATACGCTCTGCCTCTTCGTTTTTTATCTGATTCTCTAAAGCCTCTGATGTTTTATCTGGTATTTTTGAATCTGCTACTTCCCAAATATTTAAATTACAGTATTTAGAGAGCCTTTTAACATATTCTTCTATTGCTTCTCTAAAAAACTTTTCTTTTATTTTTCCAACACATAAAATGTTAATTGTTACCATTTTTCTTTCCTTTCTTTTATTATTATACACCAAATATTTTTGTATAACAATAGAAAATTTACACATACTAATAACATCTTCGAAGAAAGGAATTTTGAAAAATGGAAGAACATCAAAAAATTAATTGTACTGTTTCAAGCTGTCTTTATAATGGAAAAGCAACAAAAGAATGTTTATTGACAAATATTTTAGTCAAACCTTGTGAGAATTGTAATTCTGCAGGAGTAACTGAAACTGTTTGTGGAAGTTATAAAGCAAAACATTAATGTTAAAAATGGGGGCACTATTTGATAAATTAAAATAGTGTCCCCAAAATTTATTTTTCGAACTTTAAGAAATGTTTCTATTGTTCATTATCCCACATTACTTGGTTTTGCCAGCCAGTTATGTGTACCGATTCTTACAAATCTTGCAATATGTGGAAAAACTCCTCTTTACCATTTTCGAAATCATCTTTTTCAAGCCAATATTTTAATTTTTGAACTTCCACTAAAATTCGATTTATCTTATATGAATTACTATCAATATAGTTTTTATTTTTACTCAAGCTTATATAGTTTTCTTCAAAATCATTTAAATAATATAATGCCTCTTCCTTATCGGAAACAGCTATATAGTATCCTATATAGAGCATCTTACTTTTTAAGATTTTTTCTTGCTTTAATGTTTTATCTATGGACAAATCATTTAAAATAGAATTTGCCACCAAATCATAGTTATCACAAACTAATTTCATAAATGATTCTATATCATTATTTTGAAGAAATATATTTAAATCATTAAAGTTTTTTTCTAATTGAGCAATAGTTTTGCTTGGAATCTGAAGGCTTGCAAAATCAATCAAAATTACTTCTACTGACTGATTTAAAATAACATAATCTTCTCTTATTAACTCCCAATCCAAATTTCCATTTTTTGTTTCATATTCTCCAGAAATATACTTTCCCAAAATACTAACCCATCGGTTCTCTAAAAATCTAACTTCACTTAACCCTTTTTCCATTTCAATATTTTCGTTCTTGGACTGACAACCAGTTAATCCCAATATCATTAAAAGGATCAAAATAAAAAGGCAAAATTTTCTTTTCTTCATATCTATATTGTTCTCATAATTTTTGAATTTATGCAAAAACTATTGATGACGGAGGAAATTATGAAACAATATATCTTAAATATTTTTTCAGAAAATAAAGAAAATTTAGAAGATTTTCTGCAAAAATTTTATCATGAATCTTTTGTATTAAATGACTTAAAATTTGAAAGAGAATTTGATAATCCAATTGATATGACAGAGATTGTCTCAACTTTAATTGACAATAACGAAAAATACCCAGCTGGCATCTGGATATCCATTGATAAAAATATATTTGTGAATGTAACAGAATTGAATTTAGATAAAATAATAAGGTACCTATTGGAAAGGTACCCTAATTAACAATTTAATTATAAACTAATTTTCTTCTTTACTTTCCTCTGATTTTGGCTCCTCCGTTACTTCTGCTTCTTTTGCTGTTTCTGGAGCATTCTCTGCTACTTCTACAACTTTATTTCCACATTTTGGGCAGAAGTCAGAACCAGTAGGAATTTGTTCTCCACATGATGGGCAAACTTTTATCCCTCTTAAATTTAATAGTTCTTTGTTAATTCCTTTTAATTCTTCATTAATACTAGAAATTTCTTTTAATTTCTCTGTAACAACATCTGTATTCTCATTAATTCCTTTTACAAAGTTGTTATAAACTTCTTTTCCTATTTCAGAATATAGAACAGTAATTCTATCTTTTTTGTCTGAGAATTGTGATTTTAATTTCATTTCTGAAGAAATTTTACTTGTTTTATCTTTTGCATTTTGCATTGTGTCGCTAGCTTTTTTGCTTAATTGATCAAAAAATCCCATTTTAAATTCCCCCTTATTCTTCTTTTTGGCTTCTTGTCATTAATATTCTGACAGCCTCCTTAGGATCTAAATGATTATATAAAACATTGTAAACACCATCTACAATAGGCATTTCTACATTATATTTTCTGGCTAACTGATAAGCGACATCAATATTATCAACACTCTCAATTACCATTCCTATCTCTTTACGTGCTTCTGCAATTGTGTGTCCTTGTCCAATCATTTTTCCAGCTCTTCTATTTCTACTATGTTCACTACTGCAAGTAACAATTAAATCTCCTAATCCACTTAGTCCATAGAATGTGTCTGCTTGCGCTCCCATAATTGTTCCAAGTCTGACAATCTCAACTAATCCTCTAGTCGCAAGCGCAGCAAATGTATTATCTCCTAATTCTAACCCTACTGAAATACCTGCACAGAAAGCAATAATATTTTTTAAAGCTCCACCTAATTCAACGCCTTTTACATCTGATGAAGAATAAATTCTTAGTGTTTCACTTTTAAACCCGTCCATAACAATATTTTTTACTTCTTCATTATGAGAAGCAATTACTAAAGCAGTTGGAATTCCAATAGAAACTTCTTCAGCATGACTTGGTCCAGATAAAATACCATATCTTACTCCTGGCAATTCTTCTTCAATTACTTCATCTAAAGTCTTTAATGTTTCTGATTCAAATCCCTTTGAACACATCAAAATAATCTGATTTTTTTTTACAAAATTTTTATACTTTTGAATTGTTTCTCTTACAAACTTAGATGGAGTTACATGTAGAATTACTTCTGCTCCTTCAAAAGCTTCTTCAAAACTATTTGTTGCTACAACATTTTCTGGAATTTTACAGTTTGGTAAAAATTTGCATAAATGCTCATCATTCATCATATTTTTTTCTTCTTCTGAAAATGACCAAACACTTACTTCCTCCACATGATTTCCTAAATAAATTGCTAGTGCTGATCCCCAGCTACCACTACCTACTATTGCTACTTTCCTCATACGTTATCTTCCTTTCTATTTTTTGAAACTTATTCTATTCTCAGTTCCTTCATTTAATCTTTTGATATTGGTTCTATGGTTAAATAAAACAAAACATGCCATAACAACGCCAAAAATAATATAATTAAATCCTGTTGCAATATAATGGCCTCTAATAAAGATTGTTAAAACTGGAAATAAAACTGCTGCTGTAATAGAACCTAATGAAACCATTCTAGTTAATACTATCATTAGTATTCCATATACTAAACAAATTAAACCTATTTGCCAATTTAACATTAATAAAACGCCAATACTTGTTGCAACTCCTTTTCCTCCTCTAAACTCGAAAAAGATTGGAAATGTATGTCCTAAAACTACTGCAAAAGCTGCTATCTGGCAAGCAATTGCTTGGTTCACATCTCCAGAAATTAATCTTGCAATCAAAACTGCAATTACACCTTTTAATATATCAAGAATTAAAACCATTGCTGCGCCTTTTTTTCCAACTGTTCTAAGCATATTAGTTGTTCCAGCATTTTTACTTCCCTTTTCTCTTAAATCAAATCCTGCTAATTTTCTACTTAATATAACAGAAAAATTAATACTTCCAATTAAGTATCCAATTGCAAAAACTGCAATATAAATTCCCATTTTGTTTCTCCTTTTCTTGATTTATTTTCAATTGAATTATATTCCTTTATCACCTTTTTCTCGGATGATTAATCTTACTGGTGTTCCTTCTAATCCAAAATTCTGTCTAAAACAATTAATCAAATACCTTTGATATGAAAAATGGAATAACCCTTTGTTATTGCAAAAAATAACAAATGTTGGTGGCTTTGTAGAAGCTTGTGTACCATAAAAGATTTTTAATCTCTTTCCTTTATCTGAAGGTGGTTGCACAACTGCAATTGCTTCATTAATTACCTCATTCACAACTGAGGTTGAAACTCTTAAAGCATTTTGGCTTGCTACATTATTAATCATTTCAAACAAATTATTTACTCTTTGACCTGTTTTAGCTGAAATAAATACAACTGGAGCATAACTTGCATAACTCAACTTATTATAAACATCTTTTTTATATGCTTCTAACGTCCCTGTCTCTTTTTCAATCGCATCCCATTTATTAACAGCAATGATAATTCCTTTTCCAGCTTCATGTGCTTCTCCTAAGATTTTAGCATCTTGATCTGTTACACCATCTTGTGCATCTATCATCACAATTGCTACATCTGCTCTTTCAATTGCAAGCAATGTTCTCATAATACTAAATTTTTCAATAGATTCATTTACTTTGGCCTTTTTTCTGACTCCAGCAGTATCAATAAATATATACTTTCCGTACTCATTTTCAAATTCAGAATCTATCGCATCTCTTGTTGTTCCAGCAACATCACTTACAATAGAACGATTTTCGCCTAAGATTTTATTTAATAGAGAAGACTTTCCAGCATTTGGTTTTCCAATAATTGCTACTTTAATTCTATCTTCTTCTTCTTCGTTCTCTTCTTCCTCAGGAAAGTGCTCAAATATTTTATCTAAGCAATCTCCTATTCCTAAAGCATTTGCTGCAGAAATTGCTAAAGGCTCTCCAAGTCCTAAATTATAAAACTCATAAATATCAAGATTATCGTTTCCAAATTGATCTGCTTTATTACAAGCTAAAACTATTGGCTTTTTAGATTTTCTAAGCATTACTGCAATCTCTTTATCATCGCTTGTTAATCCAGCTCGCACATCTACCATGAATAAAATAACATCAGCAATTGAAATTGCAATATTAGCTTGCTCTCTCATTCCTTTAGAGATTTCATCTTCAAGCCCTCTTTCGATTCCACCTGTATCAATTAAAGTAAACGTTCTCCCACGCCATTCTGCGTCTGCGTATACTCTATCTCTTGTAACACCAGGGGTATCTTCTACAATTGAAATTCTTTCTCCAACAACATAATTGAAAAATCTAGATTTACCTACATTAGGTCTTCCAACTATCGCAACAACTGGTTTCATTTTTCTCCTCTTTCTTTTTTAATAACAATCTACAATATTATACCCCATTTTATGTAAATTTGCAAGAGATATATTCTTTAAATGTATTACTCTTTTTCAAATTTTTGTGCAATTACATAAACTCCAAATAAAATTGTACTAATGATTGATAGTGTCTTTGCAACTTTACTTCCACTTGTTCCAGTATATTCTACTTTTAAATCTGCTTTACTTAGTTTTCCTAACCCTACTGCTACAAATCCATTTTTGCTCTCAAAAGTTGGTATTTTTGCACCGTCAATTGTCGCTGTAAATCCGGGATAATAAACATACGGTAATTCTAACAATGTATCTTTTTCTATAACTTCTATCTTGGCAGATAGTTGATTTCCATCTTTCTTGTAATTCTCTATATTCGCTTCTCCTTCTAGTACTAATATTGTGTTTTCGCGATTAGCTAAATAGAAATATTCATCATATACATTTTTTGGCAAATATTCATTTTTGCCCATACCAACTAAACAATCTGTATTTCTTCCTGTAACAAATTCAAAATCCATATCCTTTGGATTTTGTAATTTCTCTTCTGTTATAGGAGCAAAGCCTTTTAATGCGAATGCGTAAATAACAGCAATAGATCCTAATACAATCACATCCACAAATTTAAAATTTTTAATCACAATTCCTAGATTGATGGCACAAATAATACTAAAGCAAAAAGTACTAATTTCAAGCATTCTCCATGGGAATTGAATAAAACTTGCTTTTTCTCCTAACCATTTCCAAGGAAAATACTTCGTTGCCATAAAGGTTGATAATATTCCTATTAATAGAAAGAAGATATATTCTTTTTTCATCTCTGGAACAATTCTTCTAAATGCCGCAATTGTGAAACAAATCATAATTAAGATATGTGGTCCAAATTCGAATACGTAAGAACCATCATTATACGTAACTACAAGTTGTCTCAACAAAATTCCATTTTCCTGGACACTTTGAGCTGTTGCCATTTTTCCAGGCTCATATACTTCATATCTTGCACTCATTGAAGTTTCCAAAAATGGAACCCAGAAAAAGCTACTAATACATAAAATAAAAATAATGTTAAAGAAAAATTTTTCTCTTATTTTCTTTACTTTTAACTTTGGTAAATTAATAGCAACATATACAAATGCAACTAATGCACAAATCATTGTCATCAAATTATGCGTAATGATTAGTCCTACTGCTCCAATTACTAAAAGCCAATCCCTTTTCTCCTCATGAAATAAATGATATACACCTAAGAATACAAGAGGAATAAAAATAAAACTTAAAAACTCTCCAATACTTCCTCTAAGATACATATCTGTTAGATGATATGGCATTGTCATATATAAAATACTTGCCAAAACGCCAGCATTCTTATCATCCGTAATTCTTTGAACAAAATAATACATTGCTATTCCAGAAAACAACATTCCTAAAAATAAAACAATTTTATATCCTACAATAATATTATGAAATAGATTTCCAATAATAGCTATCGAAAAGCTTGAAAATGGTCCATAGAACAAATCCCAACTATAACCAAAACCATTTTCTAAGCGTGATAACACTTGAAAGCTTTTTCCCTCTTGCATTGCTTCGCTTGTCAAAAAAGCTCTTGCAATATGCTGAATTCCGTCGTCTTTATAATAATTTAAGTTCTTCCAACAAAGTGGTATACTTACTAATATTGCAACTATTAAAATAATGATTCCATATCTAATATTTTTTATCTTTTCTTTCATCGTTTATTCGTCCCATTTGTAAAAATTTTATCCGTCCTCATTGTATATCAAATGTCAAAAAAAGTCTATAGTATTTCTGTGAAAAAAAATGAAGATTTATCCATTAAAAGATAAATCTTCCCACACTTTAACTTATTTTGTTTTTTGATTTAATTCTTCTGCTCTCTTTTTCTGATCATCCGGAGATATCCAACCAAAATAAGTAGGAATAAACTCTCCTGTTGTTTTATGATTTCCATTTTGTTTCTCTTTTTCTTCCATAAAATAAGACTATCGCTCCTTTCTAAAAACCATAGTCTTATTATAAAAAGATTTTTATTTTT
>JAFUWA010000034.1 GCA_017477355.1 Clostridia bacterium | reverse complement strand
CTTGCAAGAATAGCGATTGAAGTTATTCCACATCCATTTTCGCGCATAGTTCCTCCCCAGTAGCTTTTCTCACTCCAAGAGGAATCTATATTTTGCTTATATTCTCTATATGTCTTTTGATGTTTTTCGTTTAAAGTTGTAAATGTTGTTTGATATCCGTCTTGATTTTCTACTGGTATTTGCCCTTCTATGGAATTTTCAGAAGAATAACTTTGCTCATCACTAAAATGTATTTTTGTTAAGTTAATTTTTGAAAATACTTGAACTACATTGTTCAGGTTTCCGTTTACTTTGTATTCATAGCCTAAGTAAACACATACTGCCAAAACTAATAGAATAAATATAGTTCTAAATGGGTGCAAAGTTTTCTTCTTTTTACGCTTATAAACTCTATCCATTTAGTTCTCCCAAGTCTATCTTAATCGAATTAATATAGCAATAGCTAAAAGAATTAAAATTACTCCAACAGCTATTAATATTACATTCAATATATTATTTAATGATAAATTAGCTTCTGGTATTGTAGCAATAGTACTATAACTTTGTGTTGGTTGTACAGTTGCTGGTGGCGTATAAGAACTCGTTCCTGTTGAACTTGATGAAGTTGTAGTTTCAGTCTCCACATTACTATCTTCTGCAGTTGAGCCAATAGAATCTTCTAGATCTTCATTAGAAAAATCCTCTTCTTCATATTCTGATTCTTCTGTCTCATCATCCGTTCTAACTACAGGATCATTAGCTGTTTCTGTTGTTCTATCTCCAACAATCAAATCCTCCAAGTTAGATTCGCTTGTTGCCTTTACATTTACTTTCAAGACAAATACTAATACGATAAAAATAATTAAACTAATTTTGATTAATTTCTTTTGCATTTTTCTCCTCCATAAGCAATTCTCTAATAATTTTATCTATAAATTCAAAAAAAGTCAATATATAACAGGATTTTTCCCTTTCCTTTTTTGATTTTATATGATAGAATATTTCTTGTGCAAAGGAGGATTTAAAATGATAGATATACAAAATATTGCTACTAAATTCAATGAATATGTTACAAATTACGATCCAAATAATGAAAGAATTAAATTAAAAATAGACCACATTAAGCGTGTTGCCTCTAACTCTAAAGTGATTGCTGAAAATCTAAAATTAAATGAAGAACAAGTAAATCTTGCTATTGCCATTGGCTTTTTTCACGATATCGGAAGATTTGAACAAGTACGAATTGCAGACACTTTTAGCGATAGAGATAGCGGAATTAACCATGGTGAAATGGGAGTCAAAGTTTTATTCGAGAAAAATTTTATCAGAGAATTTATTGAAGATTCAAGATATGATGAGATAATCAAAAAAGCAATTTTAAATCATAACAGAGCTGCTATTGAAGATGGCTTATCAGACGAAGAATTATTATTTTGTAAAATTATTCGAGATGCTGATAAATTAGATATCTTCTATACAATCTCCAAAGAAGAATATTCTATGGAAAGTATTTTCTGGTATCCTGAATTTGATAACGAAGAAATTTCTCCTAGAATCCTAGAAGAATTTTACAAGGGAGTTTCTATTGACTATTCTTTAATTCACACTAATGGAGATGTTATTGCAATCTTTTATGCCTATTTATATGATTTATATTTTCCAATTTCAAAAGGAATCATCTATCAAAAACATTATTTGGAAGATTTTGCTGAAAGAGTTATTAAAACCTTTCCTTCTCCTAAAATTCATGAACAAACTTATGAACTATTAAAGGTAGCCAATACCTATTTAACTAAATAAAAAAATAAATAGGAGCTTAGATTATATACAAACATCTAAACTCCTAAAACATCTCTTCCATAAAACCTCCTAATTACCTTAGATTTCTGGGAGCCAACCATTCAAGTCCGTCTGACTATATTCCAAGCCAGGTTAATGACGATTGCTGCCAGATTGCGAAGAGACCTGGGATTGTGTAGTAAGTATCTGTCCTTACTTCCAAATCTATATACATTATAGCACAAAACTAATAGGAAATCAAATTATGTAAATTTTAAAGTGGTAAGTATGAAGTGAACCCTCCTTGTTAAACTTTTTGTCTAACAATTTGGGTTCACTTCATACTTACCACTTTTATTTCTCTTCTTTATATTTTTTATTTTCCTTATCAGCTTGTTTTATTAACTTTGCTACTCTTTTTCTTTTGCGTTTTAATTCCAACAATTGTTCCATTCTAGCAATCTCAGCTTTTGTTTCTTCTATTTCTTTTTCTGTTTTTCTCTTAGGCATAAAGTTTTCCGCAAATTTATATTTATCCCTATTGTGAATATAAAGCCAACCAATAATAGAGAATGAATAGGCTCCTAAAAAGTTTACAAACAAATCCTCCATCGTATCTCTTAGACCTATATCTAAGTATCCTCCTGAAATTGTTGTTTCTACCATCTTCCCGTCTTTATCTTTGCTGTAAATTACTGTTTTATCAACATTCTCTAGAACAACCGGCTTATTAGATTTTGTCCCATCTAAACTAACACTTGCAATTGTTGTTACAATTTCATCTTTTTGCATATCATGTTTAGAAAGAACATCATAACTATACTCATAAAACTCCCAAAGGATTCCAATTGTCATAGAAAAGCAAAATGCTATCATTGCAACAAAAATTGGTGACAACTGCAAGTGGAATCTTTCGGAACGATTCAAAATATCAATCAATGAAAAACCTATTGCAGCAGCCAAAAAGCCATTCATAGTATGAAGAATCGTATCCCAATGTTTAAAGTATACATAGAACTTAGCAACTTCCCCCAAAATCTCTGATGCAAATATAAATAAGAAAATCATAATCTCGAGGAAAGTTGGGATTTTAATATTCCATCTTCTATCCATCCAAAATGGTACTAAAAATAAAATCAATGTTAAAACGCACAAGAAAACATTTTCATAATTTCGATTAATTATTTGCGCAATTAATACTAAAATCACTAATGTTCTTAATATAACATAGACAGTTACATCTATTGCTCTGAGTTTTCTAGAACGTGCTTTTATCGGCATATTCTCTTTCTCCTATTCTGTTCTTAACGCCTCTACTGGATCTTTCTTTGCTGCAAAACTTGCTGGAAGTAGACCAGCAAATATTGTTAGAACCATACTAATCAATATTAAAGCAATTCCACCAATCCAAGGAAGATGTGTTAAGTTTGGAACATCTGTAATGTTTTTAATAATGATATTAATTGGAATATTTAATAATAGTGTAATTAATATTCCAAGAATTCCGGAACCACTACCAATAATAAATGTCTCTGCATTAAATACTCTTCTAATATCCTTTTTAGAAGCACCAATTGCTCTTAAAATACCAATTTCTTTTGTTCTTTCTAAAACAGAAATATAAGTAATAATTCCAATCATAATTGATGAAACCACTAATGAGATTGCAACAAATGCAATTAATACATAACTAATAATATTAACAATTCTTGTAACACTATTCATTAGAATTCCAACGACATCTGTATATTCAATCACATTTTCTTCATGTCCATCTTTTTCTTGTTTTTTATTATAATCTTCAATTGCTTGTTTAATATTATCCTTTGCTTCAAAACTCTTTGGATAAATATAAATCATTTTTGGTTTTTCTAAATCAATAACACTTAAAGTTTGTAGATTCCCTTCATAAGTTGCATTTGCATTTCCAGACAAACTTGAAACATAAGCTAATCTCTCCTCTTCACTCATACTAGCAAGCTGCATTTTTTGTTCATCTGTCAAACTATTAATATCAAATCCTGAAGCTCCTGTTGCGGTTTTAGCAAGTTCAATGAATTCCATTCCTGTAAATACATTAATCTCTGGATTGGCAGTTTGTTCTTTTACAATTTCAGATTCATTAATTTGATTAATAACATGTTCTGATAAACTATGCAAATAGCAAATCTCTCCATAAACTGATCCTGTAATATTTGATTCTGGCTTTGGTTTAATAATACCAACTACTGTAATCTCTTCTGCTTCTTCAACTTTATTTTTCATATATTCTTGATTATTTGATTTATCAACCCAAATACCATTTTCTTTCGCATAATAATCTGTATTCAAAAGTAATCTATATTTTAAGTTCATAAAGTCATCATATTCATATTCTTCTACTTCACCTTTAGAAACTTCTTTTCCAGACATTAAGTCTTTAAACATTTGAGTAACTTCATCTGTATCTTTTAGTCCTAAAGTATACAAAGTATAATCGCTAATTCTATTCTCATCATCTACAATTAAAACAACTTCATTATAGTTTTCAGGGAATTTTCCAGCTAAAACATCATATTGACTTTCAATTAATTTTGGATTATCTAATAACTCTACCCATACATCTGTTGCAGCAGTCATAGACGTTTGCATAAATACATTTTGGCTTAAAAGCGCATCTCCCATTTCTCCAAAAGAATCCATAACAGCACTTGGGTTAATTCTTTGAATATTTCCCTCTTCATCTTCTTTATATAGATTTAAAGTTAATCCATATCCATATTGAACAGCATTAGAATTTTCTTTAATTATTGTATCTTCATTGTCTAAATAATTCTTGAATTCTGTTAAATTATTTTCCTTTACTTCTTGAGAAAGACTTGAAATAATATCTGTCATAATATTGGTTGTGTAAATCTTACCATCCTCATGCTTTATTCCATCATCCTCTTCATTCATCAAAGTTTCCATCATTGTTGACATATCCACTGATTCTTCTTGAATTGCAATTGGATATGAAGAAAGAGTGTCCTCCTCCACTTTATCAATATATTCTTGTACACCATTAGAAAGTGACAAAATCAAAGCAATTCCAATAATACCAATAGAACCGGCAAAAGCAGTTAAAAGAGTTCTTCCTTTTTTCGTCATTAAATTGTTCAAGCTTAAATTTAGAGCTGTAAAGAAAGACATCGCAGTTTTTCCTGTTTTTACTTCATCTTCTTTTTCCGCTTTTCTATCTTCCTCTGTAAAAGGATTAGAATCATCTGTAATATTTCCATCTAAAATCTTAACAATTCTTGAAGAATATTTTTCCGCTAAGTCTGGATTATGTGTTACCATAATAATTAATCTGTCTTTAGAAATTTCTTTTAAAATCTCCATAATTTGAACAGAAGTATCTGTATCTAGTGCACCTGTTGGTTCATCTGCTAAAACAATTTCTGGATCATTTACTAATGCTCTTGCAATTGCAACTCTTTGCATTTGTCCTCCAGACAATTGATTCGGTTTTTTATTGATTTGGTCTTTTAAACCAACTTTTTCTAGAACTTCAACTGCTCTTTTTCTTCTTTCTTTTTTAGAAACACCATCTAAAGTTAACGCAAGCTCAACATTACTAAGTACTGTTTGATGTCCAATCAAATTATAATTTTGAAATACAAATCCAACCGAATAGTTTCGATAAGAATCCCAATCTTTATCTTTGAAATCTTTTGTAGACTTTCCTTTGATAATCAAATCACCAGATGTATATCTATCTAAGCCACCGATAATATTAAGTAAGGTTGTTTTACCGCATCCACTATGTCCCAAAATAGATACAAATTCTGATTTTCTGAATTCAATATCAATTCCTTTTAAAGCTCTTACTTCCGCTTCTCCAGAAAGATAATTTTTGGTAATACCTGTTAGTTTTAACATATAAATCTCCTTTTTTATAGATTTCCCCAATCATATTTTATAAAATCCCTTAAAATACATTACAAACTTAGAATCTCATTCTTATTAAACTTCACCGTTGTTGGACGACCATGTGGACATGTATATGGATTTTGCAATTTTAAAAGTCTTTGAATCAAAGTATCTACTTCTTCTGCTGTTAAATCCATTCCTGCCTTTACTGCTGCTTTACAAGCAACAGTTGCAATAAATCTTTCTTCAACCGTTTTAAAATTACTCTTAGCGTTACCTGTCATTTCATCTAATATGTCTAAAAACATCTCTCTGTTATTAATTTTCTTACGATATTCAATATCTGGAAACCCGCTTACTTTAACCGTATTATCTCCAAATGGTTCTAGTTCAAATCCAATATTTTGAAACAATTCCAAATTCTCTTTTACAAATTCAAATTCCTTGTGTGTTAAATTGATTAATTCTGGAATTAGTGTCATTTGAGAATTATTTTTCAAATTGTCTTTATAATTTGCTCTAATTTGTTCATATAGAATTCTTTCATGTGCTGCATGTTGATCTATCAAATACATTTGATTGTCTAATTCAATAATAATATAAGTTTTAAATAAAATTCCTACAAATTTATATTCTATTTTTCTATCTGTTTCTCGATGAATTAATTCTATGTCTGCTTTCATCTTTTCAGAATAGTTGTCTTTTTTATTCCCAAAATGGTTAGTCAAAAAGCCAAATTCATTATTAATATAATTTATTTTACTCTCTAATTGTTCTTGTGAATTATCTCCTAAAAACTCTTTACTCAAAAGTGAGCTTTTGAGAGCACTATATACTACTTTATATATTTTGGATTCATCTTTAAATCGAACTTCATTTTTCGTTGGATGAACATTAACATCATATTCTCCAGCTGGCATTTCAATGTTAATAATGAAAAATCCTTTTTTACCAATTCCAATATTAGCATTAAATGCTTGATCAGCAGCATTTTCAACAATTTTATCTTTAATATTTCTTTTATTCAAAAAGATGATTTGATTTTTTCTTGTTTTATCTGCTAAAAGCGTATTTCCAACAATTCCAGTAATTCGAATATCATCTTCTTTAAAATCGACATCTACAATTTTTTCTTCAGTTTGTTTTCCATAAATTGCATAAACAATATCATGTATATTGCCATTACCATTAGAAGAAAAAACTATTTTTCCCTCATTGATTAGCTTAAAAGAAATGTCTAGATTAGCCATTGCTGTTTTTTCTACCCATTCTCTAATATAACGAAATTCTGTAAAATCTTGTTTTAAAAATTTATATCTAACTGGTGTATTAAAAAATAATTCATTTACGGAAATAGAAGTACCTGTATTACAAGAGACTTCCTCTACTTTCAGTACTTCTCCGCTTTCAGCAACAACTTTACTTCCTAATTCATCTTCTGCCGTTTTCGTTACCATTGTTACTTTAGAAACCGCAACAATACTAGCTAAAGCTTCGCCTCTAAAGCCCATTGTATAAGTATTTTCTAGATCCTCTACTTTTCTAATTTTACTTGTTGCATGGCGTTCAAAAGAAATGAGCAGATCATCTTTTTTGATTCCACTTCCATCATCAGTAACTTTGATTAGTTCTTTTCCCCCATTTTTGATTTCAATGGTAATATGCTTACTACCAGCATCAATGGAGTTCTCAACAAGTTCTTTTACTGCATTTGCTGGCCTGTCTAAAACTTCTCCAGCTGCTATTTGATTAATTGTTAACTCATCTAATAATACAATATTTCCCATCTATTATTTTCCATTTCTTAACCTAAAGCGACATCTAAAATCATCATTATGACAAAACCAATTGCTACACCAATTGTTGGTATATTAGAATGTTCTCCTTCTTGTGATTCTGGAATTAATTCCTCCACAACAACATAAATCATCGCACCTGCTGCAAATGATAAGAAGTATGGCAAAATTGGAACAACTGCCTTTGTTAGCATTATTGTAATAATTGCACCAATTGGTTCTACAATTCCAGATAAAACTCCTAATGTAAATGCTTTTGTTTTAGAAATATTTCCCTCACTCTTTAAAGGCATTGAAATAATTGCACCTTCTGGAAAATTCTGAATTGCTATACCAATTGCTAAAGCAATAGCTCCTGCCATTGTAATTCCACTATTTTGCGTTAAAGCTCCTGCAAAAGTAACACCAACTGCCATTCCTTCTGGAATATTATGAAGAGTTACTGCAAACACCATCATTGTTACTTTTTCTAATTTAGCTTTAATTCCTTCTGGCTTATCACTTTTTAAATGTAAGTGTGGAATAATATTATCTAATAAAAGTAAGAAAAACATACCAAGTAAGAAGCCCACTGCTGCAGGCAACCAAGCTATCTTTCCCTGTGTTTCTGCCATATCAATAGAAGGAATGATTAAACTCCACACAGAAGCTGCAATCATAACTCCGAGAGGCAAATCCCATTAATAATTTCTCTAATTTTTTATTCATTTGGTTCTTCATAAAGAAGACCATTCCTGCACCTAAAGAAGTGCCTAAAAACGGTATTAATAATCCGATTATTAAATCTTTATTTATCACCATTTTATTTCCTCCAAAATTTCAAAAACATTATATTTCATTTATGCCTTACCGTCAATAATTTTTCAAAATTTTTAGCTTGTAAAACTAGTTGATTTACATAATTGATTTTTGTACTATTTTATGCTATAATTAAAATGTTGTAACAGTAATATTTGGCTAGTCTTCTAGCCATATTACAACACTTCCTTTTTGACAGCCTTGTAACATCAATGAAGAAAAATTTGAGGAGGTTACCAAGATGATTACAAAAGTTGGACCCACATGTGTTCCTGGTTGTGAATTCAGTATTGGAACTCACAACGGCATTTTCCATTCGGACGAAGTCGTTGGCGTTGCGATTCTGGATCTTGCAACTATTGACAACGAAACCTGTGTTGTTCGGACCAGAGATCCTGAAGAGCTGCGTAGACTGAAAATCGTTATCGATGTTGGTGGAGGAGAATTTGACCATCATATCAAAGGTTTCAATCTTCGCCGCCCCACTGGAGAATTGTATGCAAGTGCTGGGCTGGTCTGGGAAAAATTCGGCATTAATGCAATCAAAATGGTCATGACAATCGAAGGACTGTATCAGTCAGGCATTACCAAGGAAGATATGCAAGAGGTTTGGAGGCAAATCGACAAAGAGCTCATTATCCCTGTTGATCAAGAAGATAATGGAGCAACTAAAGAGTTCCATGCCTTTTCATTTATCTCAACCTTTCTTCCTGTTTGGTTCAAGGAAACACCAGACTATGATGGTGCCTTTAAAAAAGCTGAAATCATGTCCTGCGAGCTGCTCAGGCAGACCATCAAAACCAAGCTGGTAAAAATTGTGACTACCAAAAAACTCCAGAAAAAATTTATGGAACTGTCAGACCCAAACAGCCTGCTTTTCGAAGGAATTCTCGAAATTCCTGCTCAGACGATGCCGTGGCAAGAAGATGTTGTTGCTTTCAACAAAATGCATCACAACGCCATCAGTTTTGTCATATTCCCCTATCCTGCAGGTGGATGGGCAGCTCAGTGTGTTCCCCCTTCCATGGAGGAGCAGTTTCAACAGCTGATTCCATTTCCCGCTGAATGGGCAGGGCTCAACGAAAAGACAATGCTTCCGGCAGTCTGCGGTGTACAAGGAGCAACATTCTGCCATAACGGACGCTTTTTTGCAAGAGCAAACACAGAATATGACATCGTGAAAATGTGCAGAATTGCAATTGAAGTTGCTAAATTCTGAAAAGAGCCTCGCGACTGAGCTACGAACCCGAACCATTCCAAATCGTAATCAATCCAAAATCAAAAGCCACACTTTACATGAGAAAGCGTGGCTTTTGATTATTATACAATTTTTCTCATTAATTTTTCTTTATGATGGTGGATATATTCATTTATCTCTAAATTAATAACAATTCCAATAATTAGTATAAATAACAAGAACAACTCTGCTTTTCTGACAAAAAAACTAAATAATATCAAAACTACCATCATCATAAAAGTATAAAACAATTCATACATAACATTTGTATTTTGTTTCATCATCGTATACTCACTATCCCATGTTATTTGTGGATTTCTTAGATCTATTAAAATCTTTGCTTTTTCCCCTATGATATTGATATAAAACAAAATAATGAACATAAGACAAGCATAGAAAATATTTCGAATAATTAAATAATATGTAATTCCTACAATTATCCCTGAAACAAGATTCGTCATAATTCCAATTCGCAATTTCAATCTTAATTGCTTTTCAAAGTCGATTGGAAGGTATTTCATTAAAATTGAGTTTTGTGCTTCTCTAGATATTGCAATAATAGAAGCAAAATTCATCATATAAAATACTTGCCCTATTGAAATAAACACTGCTATCCCCCATGTTGTCATAATACGATTATAAAATTCAGCTAACGCGTCAATTCCAATGCTTCTAGCAAAATTCACAAAAGAATACATAATGATAAACACTAAAACCGGATATGCAATTGGCATTGCGATACATTGCAAGAAAAAAATCGGTGTTCTTATCATAGTTTTGATTTCTTTCATGAAATAACTTTTAGAAATTCTGTTTCTTTTAAAATCCTTCAATTCCAACTGATTATTTCTTCTTATTCTATGGTTGCTATTAATTGTTGTTCCTTTGGCACCTTCCAAATAAATCTTTGCCATAACAATTAGAATTATCACGTAAATAGCAAGGCTTTCTAATACATACAATAAGAAATTCCAAAATCCATTCATATTATCATAATTCAAAAGAATATTCATGCTCTGTTTAATTAGAATTAAGAAATCAGAGATAGATTCAGCTAATCCGTTTGCTACTAATACTGCACTTTCAAACTCGGAAGAACTTACATTAGAATGATAATTCAATAAACCAATTATCATTCCAACAACTAATGTTGTCAAAATGATTGTAATGTACATTGCTTTATTTTTATTTTTGATCACATTTGTAAATCTCATAATAACTGCAATAATAAAAGATGTTATCATAATAGGAATAATTGGTAAAACTAGTAGAATTCCTATCATATACAAATAAAACAATGGGCCGAACCCCTACAAATCTTCCATAAACAATCATTGGAATTGCTAACATCAGTATTTCTGTCAAATACTCTGAAATCACCATGTTAATTAATTTACTATGTAAGATAGAAATTGGCTTTAATGGCATTCTCAAAAGAATCTTTAAATCTTTTGAAAAATAAAGAATATTAAGACTCTCGAAGATACTTTTGGTAAATAAAACAAAAAAATTAACTAATAATAATATATTAACAAATGCATAAGTCTGTTCAAATTCGTCTAATTTTCTTGTTACATATTTTGAAACCCCAATCATGATAAGTGAAAAAAAGGCAAAAACTACCAAAAACGAAACTGCACTAAACAGTTTTTCATTAGAAGTTTTGCCAATTCTTTCGTCTCTTCTTATGGAATTCTTAAAAATAACACTATTTAAACTTTTCATTTGTTCTCCAATACCATTTAGGCTACTCTATTCAATAATTTTCAAAAATGCTTCTTCTAAAGAAGAATTTTCTTTTGATTTTTCTTTCAAATCTTCAACCATTCCACAATATACAATTTTCCCTTTATCAATTACCGCAATTTTATCACATAATTTCTCCGCTACTTCTAATACATGCGTAGAAAAGAAAACTGTATTTCCTTGAGATGCATGTTCTCTCATTAAAGTTTTCAAAGTATAAGAAGCTTTTGGATCTAATCCTGTCATTGGTTCATCTAAAATCCAGTTTTTTTGGGTTATGTAATAAAACGCTAATAATTAAAAGTTTTTGTTTCATTCCGTGAGAATAACTCTGAATTCTATCTTTCAAGCTATCATAAATATTAAACTCTTTTGCTAGTTTTTCTACTTTCTCTAATCTTGTTTTAGCATCAACAGAATAAACATCTCCAATAAAATTCAAATATTCTATTCCTGTTAATTTTTCAAAAACATCTGGATTATCTGGAACAAATCCAAATTGTTTTTTGGCTTCTATTGGATTTTTCTGAATACTTTTTCCATCAATAAAAATATCACCTTCGTCTATTCCTAAAACACCTGTAATCATTTCTAAAGTTGTTGTTTTTCCAGCGCCATTTGGACCAATAAATCCAAATACTGTTCCGCTTTCAATTGTTAGATCCATATGATCAATTACTTTTATGCCTTTAGAATAAGAAGTACTTACATTTTTTATTTCTATCATTTGTAATTCCCCCACTTAAACTTTTCCCATTAAATCCAACATCATACAAAGCATCCAAACATAGCAAAGAGTTTTAGGAATCATTAACATTCCTAGCTTTGGATGCTTTTGAGCACCAAACGCAACTGGTAAGTAAAATACGAAACTTAGTCCAATTGCAATTGCTATCTTCCACAATCCATATCCACCTTTATTTCCAATCAATGCAAATAGAAAAATCTCCATTACGCCAGTAACTAAAAAGATAAGATTTCTTAAAATAGATAACGATAAATTTCTTTTCTTGCTATACCACTCGTTTTCTGGTAATAAACAAATAAAAACTCTTAATAAAATTGTCATATATAAGAAAATATCGAAAACTCTTCCAGGTAAATTGTTCGGGAACAATTTCCTATAAACAAAATATAACAATAAATAAAACCATGTCATAGTAATAGAAGAAATTTGACTTCCAAGTCCTAACCAAAATTCTTTATTCTCTATTCCTCTTTTTTTCATGTTATCTAGAATTCTAGGAATTAAATGAAAACTATCGCCAAACGCTAGAGCCGTTGTTAAACAACCAATCATAACAAATACTTTACTTGTTCTTACTAAACTAAAAAATTTCCAAATACATATAATCAAGAATCCCAAATATGCCATGCAAAAAATAGTTTCCATTGCTTTTGGCATACTAATTTTTTCTTCTTTTTTCTTCATTTTAATTTAACATCCTTTCAATTTTGTTGCAAAATATCATACTTCTACAAATTCAACAAATTTACTGCATACGGTGATAATAACCATAAAACTAAAAAATGTAATGGATAAAATATGTAAAAGAACCATTTCATTCCTGGTCCTTTCTTTCCGTTATACATTAAAATAATAAATAACGGTATTGACGTACAAATCCAGCTCTTGATAGGATATTCTTTAAATCCCACTTGTAAAATTAAAATACGATACAAATATTTTCCCGAAACAACGATTAAACTTCCTATCAAAGTTTTAAATTTACTATCAAATGCATAAAATGAGTACATTAACATAATTCCAAAGAATCCATAATCTACTTGTGCTAATTGTGCAAAAAAACCAATAATTAATACTGCTAATAAACCATGAAATCTTCTTCCATAGAAATCATATGCTTTTAATGCACATACTCCAAATGCTAATGTAAACATAATATTTAAATTGACTACATCTATTGTTGGAATCAACATAAAAAGCAAATATGGCACTTCTGTAATAACGCCCACAATCAATAATCTTTTAACATATTTTTTTAAATCACTTGTATGGATATACCCCTGAACTGTACAAAATGCAAAAAGCGGAAAAGAAATTCTCCCCAAGTACATTGTAAATTCATTCGCACAAGACGGAATTGCATATTTAACATGATCCACTACCATAAAAAAAACAGCAATTAGCTTTAGTATAAATATTGGCACTTTCTTTCCTCCAAAATAATATTCATTAGGATTTTATCATATAAATTTCCCTATTGCAATCCCAAAACAAAATTTGTGACAGAGGTATCTACAACATAATCTAATACTTCTAAATAAGGCTTTACTCGAAAATTTATAAATCCATCCAAATTCATAGCTTTATTTCCCTCCAAAAAATACTCATATACTAAGCCTTTTAAAATCTCCTCTTTATATTGAAAACTTGCTTCTTGAATGTCTATGATTTTTTCACAAATCTTTAAAATAATCTGTTTTTCAAATTCCTCAAAGTAACAATAATTATCTTCAATGATTTGATCTAGAATTTTTTTCTCATAAAAAATAGAAATTGTTTTAGCTATTAATGTTGAAATCTGGATTAAAAAATTTTTTTCATTTTTTCCAATATAATGAATAATTACATTCTTATATACTTTAAATTGATTATCAGAAATAACAACCTCTTCGAAATCATTTTCTAAACTTTTTATCACATATGAAATTATTTCCTCATTGTTTGTCTTCAAACAGATAGATTTCATGTTTTTTCCTTCCGCTCAAAAATCTTATACAAAATATAATACTCTCTTTTTCTTGAAAAAGTGCTTATTTACATTTAATTTTATAAAGCAAAATTAATTGCATTTGATATTAATTTTGCTAGCTCTTCTGTTAATTCATCTACCTCTTTAGGCGTTACAACTAAATTATAGTCATACGGATTCAAAGCCTCTTTGATATCATTGTAATTATCTGTTTCTTTTAACTTATTCAAGTATTCATTGGATTCTGCCTTATCTTGCAATTTCTCGATAAATAAATCTAATGCGTCGTTGACTATAACAGCTGTCTCTACAGCTGTTGGAACCCCAATTGCAATGACAGGAATTCCTAAATTTTCAAAAGTAATTCCCATTCTCTCATTTCCGACTCCACCTCCAGGAATGATTCCTGTGTCAGAAATTTGAATAGATTTATTGACTCTTTCTATACTTCTAGAAGCTAAACTATCAATTGCTATAATCAGCTTTGGTTCGATTTTGTCACTAACGCCTTGGATAATTTCTAAAGTTTCAATTCCTGTTTTGCCCATAACACTTGGAGCAAAACTACTAATTCCTCTTGCTCCTTCTTTTAAAAATTGTGGATAATACTTCTTAATATGCCTTGTCACTTCAACATTTTCAATCACTTTTGACCCTAGGCTATCACAAACTAAATCATTATTTCCTAGACCAATCACTAGTGTTTCATCTTCTGGTGATTTCAAATATTGCTTAGAAAGTGCTGAGATTTCCTCAGCAATAATGTCTTCTACCTTCTCTCTTTCCAAATCCTCAAGATTAGAAACTTTCTTTAAGTCAATTGTAATATAATTTCCTTTCTTCTTATTTAAAGCCTTTTCTCCCTCACTATTTAAAATTTTTACTCTCGTGATTTTATTTCCATATCTTTCATCTTCTTCACATTCAATTCCTGCTACTTCTTCTTCCAATTTATTAGCTTTTCTATATAAATCTCGCCTCTCATCGGCCATATCAGTTCTAAATTGCATATTTTCCCTCCTACCATTTTTTTACTAGTTTTTCAAAAACTCCAAAAAATATGCACATTCTAATAAAAAGAAAGGTGGGAAAGCAATCGAATCTTGCTTTCCCACTAAAGAGATCTGTTTTACACTTGTAAATCTGTTTCAACGTTGAATCATATCAAATTGTCCTTAAATAATTCCGTTGTACCTCATAAGCTCGTCAATCATCTTATCTGCATACGCCAATTCATACGGGATATCATTCAGCATATACCATGCGACCATCCTGACATACGCAAGTCTGGACCGGAGCTCCAGCTGAGTCGTGGTGGATCCATACATTTTCGGATAATCAGAATTAATATCAACCAACTTGCTTCTTTCTTCGTCAAACACCTCATCCACGATTCCGAGAATCTTCATCATAGGTTCGTCGACATAGGAAACTACCATCTTGTACTCTCCATACTTTTTCAACTGAACCAGAGTTGCAGATACATGTACCAGTACTATCTTATCCATTCTCTGCCTTCTTTCTAATTTTCTCCGATGAATAGCTTCGCAGTCTGCGACAGCGTTTTGGACATCAAGTTCTGTTGCTGTTTTCCTACTCATGCGTCAACCTCTTTCCTATAGTACTCTGCATCTTCCTCATAAAGAACAGGTAAATAATATTATACCACAAAAATGGCCATTTTTCAATCTTTTCAAAGAATTTTACTCAAAAAAGCTATACAAATAAACAAAAATATGTTACAATAATGAAGTCAAAAATAAATAATGGTGTTGGATTTAGAAAAACATCAAATAAAAAAGGAGGAAAACAATATGTCAGGACATTCAAAATGGCACAATATTGCAGCTAAAAAAGGTAAAGCTGATGCTGCAAGAGGAAAAATTTTCACAAAACTAGGCAGAGAAATTAAAGTTGCTGTAGCTCAAGGTGGACCTGACCCGGCTGGAAACTCTAAATTAAAAGATATAATCGCTAAATGTAAGGCAAACAATATGCCTAATGATACAATTAATAATGCTATCAAAAAGGCTGCTGGTGAAGGAAAAACTTCAAACTATGAAGACATAACTTATGAAGGATATGGAACAAATGGTGTTGCCGTTATCGTTAAAGCAAGTACAGATAATAAAAATAGAACTGCTGCAGATGTTAGACACGTATTTGATAAAGCTGGTGGAAACTTAGGTACAACAGGATGCGTATCT
>JAFUWA010000033.1 GCA_017477355.1 Clostridia bacterium | reverse complement strand
TACCACTTTTCCCTCTTTCTTTTTTGCAAACAACTAAAAAGAGGGAAAAGTGGTACGTCCCAATTTCCCTCAGTTTATATCATTATTATTTAACTTCTGTTACAGTGTAATCATCTTTTGTATTTTCATCAAATAATTTATATACACCGTCTGAAGTTTTATAAGATTCACTTTCATAATTATAAGAATAATATTCATCATAATAATAAGTTTTACCTGTATATAATCCTTCACTATCAGCAACTAAGTCATCTACATAAACTGGAATGAAGAAATCATAAGTTTTTGAAGTTGTTGTATCTGTGAATGTAGATTTGTAAATTGCAAAAACAATATTTCTAGAATCATACCATCCAATATCATTCATATCTTTGTTGATTGCGATATACATTTTTTCAAGAGTTGGATCTGTATGGGTAAAATTGTAATCATAGTGGCTAACGTCACTAAAATCTTCGTGATAAGCATATGTTACATCATAGTTTGAATTATTTGCAATATTTTTGGCTTTTTCTAATAATTTTGCTTCCACTTTTGTTTTAATATCATTAGTGAAGTCATCTGAATCTGCAATGTATTCAGCTTGACCTTCTACAGTAAATGTATATTCATCGTTAGCAACTGTATATCCAGCTGATTCTAAATCAGATTGACTGTAAGTAGCTGTTACTGTAATTTTGTCTCCATTTGCAACATCATATAAGCTATAAGATGTTGGAGAAGAGCTACTTGTTTCCATAGTATAATTTACTTTTTTGATAAAATCATCTGTACTGTTATTTTTTAAACTAACAGTTAAGTCAGGAGAAATACCTGAATAGCTAAATTCTAAGTCTTCAAATAAGTCAATTGCATTTGTTTCTTCAAGATCTTTTACAGTAAGTTTAACTGTATCTGAAGTTAATTTAATTTTGTTTTCTTTTAACCAAGATTCTGAGACCTTAAATTTTACTTCAATTACATCACCGTTCTTTAATTCTTCATTTTCTTTTACGGTAGCTTTATCCATAAGCCTTTCAGATAACTTATTAGCTAATTTTTTGTCATCAAGAGCCTTTTTTAATCCTTTTACATCAATTACTAAGTCATCTTCATCAAAAGAAGCATATCCTTCATAACCTTCAAATTCGATACTTACATATTTTGCTAAATCAATTTCAGTTTTAGCAAAATATATAGCATAAACAGCTCCAAGGACAGCACCAGCGATAACAGCTAAAAGAATAAAGATAACAGAAACAATGAATCCAACCTTTTTTTTCTTTTTTGGTTTGTCTTTTTTTACTTCTGTTTTAGAAGTTTGAACAGGTTGTGGTTCTACTTTAGCTTCTGAAACTACTGCTTTTTCTTCTGGCTTTTCTTCGGCCTTTGGAGTCACTTCTTGAACTTCCTTAACTTCTGTTTTATTTTCTTCATCAGAAGCAGGAGTTGTTTTTTTGTTTTCTTCGTCCATTTATAAGACCTCCTAATTAAATTTTTATACGTATTTATTATATTTTAAAAAATCCAAAAAAGCAATAAATTTGGTAAATTTATTTTGATTTTTACTGTTTTATATTGACAAAAATTGCAATTTGCGGTATAAAATAGATATGATAAAATCTTAATAATATTGTGCGCATTCTAGCATAATATATAATGAAAGGGGATTAATATGGAAGAAAACGAAAATGTAGAAGAAGTAAAAGAGACTGTTGTAGATGAAGCAACAGAAACAACTTCTGGAAATGGCGTAGGAGCTACAATCAAAAGTAAGAAAAATTTAATTATAGCTATTGTAGCAATTCTTGTCGTTATTTGTGTTATTTTTAATGTATTTTTTAATACAAAAGGAAAAGCTAAAAGTGTAATTAAAAAATATTGTACTGCTTTAGGAAAAGGAAAATATCAAAAAGCTTTAAAACAAATTGATCCAGTTGGAATGTATGTATTCCAAGATTTAGATGAAGATAGTTATGAAGATTTCTGGGAAGAATATAAAGAATTTAAAAAATCAGATGATTATGAAGAATCAATGGATGAATGGAAAGAAATGCTAGATGCATGCAAAGATGCTGAAGAAGATTTCGATAAAGATGATGCTGCTAAAATTAAAGTAAAGAAAATTACAAAATTCAAAAAAGTAGGAAAAAAATTATATCAAGTAAAAGCTAAAATTCAAAGTAAAGTTGATGGCGATACAGATACAGAAACAATGACATTCTATGTTATGAAAGATGGATTAGGATGCAAGTTAGTTGGTGGAGATGCTGTTGATGGAATCGTTATGATGATTGCATTTGCTGCTGCACTATAATTATTAGAAAGGACGTAATAAATAAATGGAAGAAAACGAAGTTGTTATGGAAGAAGGAGCAAAAAAAGGCTCTGTAAAGAAAATAATTATAGCAGTTGTAGCAATTGTTGCTGTAATCGCTATTATTGTTGGTATTGTAAATGCTGTTAGACCAAGTCCAGAAAAAACAGTAAAACAATTCTTAAAGAATATTGAAAATAAAAAGGCTTCAAAAATTGTTGATCAAATGGATATCGTAGGATTAGCTGCTTGGAGTGCATGCGATGGAGATTATGAAGATTTCAATGATAAATATGATGAATACAAAGAAGAATTAGAAGATTTAGATGATGATGAGATTGATGAAGAAATTGAAGCTATGGTTGAGCAATTAGATGATGGATTTGAGGACATCGAAAAAATCAAAGTTGAAATCAAAAAAATGAAAAAAGCTAAAAAAGTAAAAGATGCTAAAAACTTATATAAAGTAAACACAAAATTCAAAACAACAGTTACAACAGATGATGATACAGATAGAGAAACATCAACAGTTGATTTCTATGTTATGAAAAAGAGTGGAAAATACTATATTGTAGGAATGGATACTAAGAGCGGAGATGGAATAGATTTATTCTAAAATTTAGTAAGTAATAGGGGGTTCTGGAAAAATCCAGGACCTTTTTTATTAAGATAGAAAAGGAGACAATCAAATGAGCGATAAAAAGAAAGACTATTTTGTGCCAGAACAATTAGATGATAACGATTTTGAAAAAGAGAAAAAGGAAGCGAAAAAGGCAAGAAAAGAAAAAAAGTTTGAACTAAATAGAAAACAAATAATAAAAATTGTCTCTATTATTGTTGTAGTAGCCTTGATTATAGCTGGGGTATATTTATATTTGAATCCAGTTCCAAAAAAGTCTACAGCTCCAGAGCAAACTGCCAAAACTTTTTGCACTTATTTTAATAATGGAAGATGGAGCAAATTAAATGAATTAATGGATTTTAAAGGGTATTATGTTTTAGGCGCAGTTTTAGAAGAAGCAGATTATACACAGTTTGATAAGGCTTATCAAAAAGTAGATGAAAAGGATGAAACTTATTCTAAATATATTAGTAGTATAAAATATTTAATTAATCTTGATGAGGATGCTTTAAGTAGTTTCGCTGATATCCAAATTAGATTAAATAGTATTGAAGCTTGTAATTTGATTCAAGGAACTGAAACACTTTACAAGCTTAGAGTAAACTTTGATTATATCTATGATGGTCAAGCTGAGAATGTTACAGAAGCAATTTACATTTCCAATGCTAGTGGAGAATATAAAGTAGTATTTGGAGAATGGATGCAAACTGTTTTAAATTATTATCAATCTGTTTATATGATACAAGCTAATTATGGTTATTAAAAATATTTTGAATGTCTTTTGGAATTTCGGTTTCAAAAGACATTTTCTTTTTTAGAATAGGATGAATCAATTCTATTTTAAAAGCGTGTAAAGCTTGCCTTGAAATTAGTTCTGATGAAGTGTGATAAAGCGTATCTCCTAAAATAGGATGACCAATGTATTTAGAGTGAACTCTAATTTGGTGAGTTCTTCCAGTTTTTAGTTTGAATTCCACAAGACTAAGCTGATTAACTTCTTTTAAAACTTTATATAGAGTAACAGCATTTTGTCCGTCTTCGAAATTAACCTCTCTTTCAATGATACTATTATTTTTGCGAGCAATTGGAGCTGATATCGTTCCTTCTTTTTGCTCTAAAATTCCATCTAAAACGGCAATATATGTCTTTTGAAATTCACCTGTTTGCATTTGACAAATTAAATTTTCTTGGATATATTCATTTTTGGCAAAAATAACAATTCCAGATGTGTCTTTATCTAGACGATTAACAGGTCTTATTTTTTTATTTAAATGAATTTGATTAAAATAATATTTAACTCCGTTAGAAAGACTATCCTCATAATGATTCATAGAAGGATGGACTGGAGTGTTAGCTGGTTTATTTACAATCAGAAATGCTTCATCTTCAAAGATGATTTCTAAATTCATTTTGGTGGGAAGAATATTATCAGATGTTTCTTCATAGTTTAAATCAAATTCAATAATATCATTAATTTCAAGAACATTAGTAGTTTTTGAAATATTTCCATTTAAAAGAATTTTCTGTTTATTTTTTAATTTGGCGATTAATTTGTCAGACATATGAAAGTAATTTTTGGCTACTTCACGGATGTTATAAAATTGATTGTTTTCATTTTGATATTTTAAAATCATTTTTGTTTTCCTCACGTTAATATGCTCTATTATATACTGATTTGAAAAAAATGACAATATATAGTATAATTAATATATCTGACGAGCGAAAGCTTAGTCATGAAAATAAAGACTGGAGGGTGAATCCATGGTAAGAAAAGAGTATGTGTTCAAAGATGTGTACGACGTAATCCTTGGAGGTGCATGCCGGAAGTGGTATGCCGTAGCCTACTATCCCAAGCTGCAGAGAATCGAACGGGTTGGAGTGTCATTGACGGAGCAGAGCGATATTCTGATTGATCATCTGCCTCGAACGGGCTATTCCTATGCAACCTATCAGCCGCATGAGTATGGCAAGGAACTGCTTATCCTGAAGGATGATATCTATCCGTTCTGGGAGGCAATGTTCCTTGACAAAGAGAAGTACTATAAGGTGCTTTTCCTGGGAACTGGCGAGGTGCATGAAACCAAAGTGAAGATTGTTCCCAGTGGTGTAGGTGTGAATTTCGAACTGGAGTACAAGGAAACGGGAAAGAAGGTCTACTATTCCCGGGAAAGTTATGACAGCGAGTTCGTGGTAATTAAGTGCACCGAAAAGAAGTAGTACAGTCACAGCAATCACAACATTGATTTAATGAACCATAGGACCAACAGTAAATCTGAAGTCTCAGGGCATGCTCTGGGACTTTGGATTTTTTATTATTCTCATAAGAAAACAATTGACAATTCTAATGTATTATGCTAAAATAAACCCTGTCGACGAAAAGAAAATACAAATT
>JAFUWA010000032.1 GCA_017477355.1 Clostridia bacterium | reverse complement strand
CTTCTGTTCCAGAATTAAATAAATTTATGAAATCATTTGAAATGACTCAAAAAATGATGAAGGAAATGAAAAATCCTAAAAAGATGAGAGAAATGATGAAAAAGATGAACATCAACGAGTCTGATTTTAATGATATGATGTAGGTATTAATTTTAAAATTTAATTTGTTATTAAATTTTTAAATTTATATATATAAAATAATTTGGAGGTGAAATTTAATGGTAAAGATTAGATTACAAAGACAAGGAAAGAAAAAAGCACCTTTCTATCACGTAGTAGTTGCTGATTCTAGAAGCCCAAGAGATGGAAAAATTATTGAAAAAATTGGAACTTATGATCCAATGACAGAACCAGCTACAATCAATCTTAACAAAGAAAAAGTAGAAGAATGGATCAAAAATGGTGCAAAACCTACTGATTCTGTAAAAATGTTAATTGAAAAAGCTGCAAAATAATTAGAGGAGGCGTTGAAAAATGAAAGAAATACTTGAAACAATTATTAAAAATTTGGTAGATAATCCAGATGAAGTTGTTATCAATGAAACTACAAATGCCAAATCTATTACTTGCTATGAAGTAAAAGTTGCAAAAGACGATATGGGAAAAGTTATTGGTAAACAAGGTAGAATGGCTAAAGCAATTAGAAGCGTTATAAAAGCTATTTCTGCACATGAACATAAAAGAGTTACTGTTGAGTTTTTAGATTAGGATTTTTAAAATATGAATGATAAAGATGTTTTAGAAATTGGCCAAATCGTAAATACAAGAGGATTAAGAGGAGAAGTAAAAGTCAATTCTTTTTCTGAAGATCCTGAAAGGTTTGAAAAACTAAATTCTATTTTAGTTAAAGAAAAAAATGAGTATAAAGAATATGAAATTCAGAAAGTTGCATATGCCAAAAATCAAGTAATTCTAAAACTAAAAGGAATAGACCATATTGATTATGCCGAGAAATTAAGAGGATTATATGTTTATATCCTACGTTCTGAGCTTGGTGACTTGCCAGAAGGAAAGTATTATATTGCAGATTTAATTGGATTGAAAGTTTATGAAGACAATGGTAAACTTTTAGGAACAGTAGATGATGTATTTAATACCAAAAGTAATTCTGTTTATGTAGTAAGAACAGAAAAAGGCGAGCTAAAATATTTGCCAGGAATTCCTGATGTAATCAAGAATGTTGATTTGGACAATCAAAAAATAACAGTAACATTAATACCAGGACTTTAAAATGAAATTTGATGTTTTAACACTTTTTCCAGAAATGTTTATTCCAATACAAGAAAGTATTATTGGAAGAGCAACAAAGTCTAAGATATTAGAATTTAACATAGTAAATATGAGAGATTTTTCAGAAGACAAGCATGGCCATGTTGATGACACTCCATATCGGAGGGGGAGCTGGAATGCTAATGAAGCCTGATGTAGTTTACAGAGCTTATCAATCTATTGAAAAGTTGAAAAAATCAAAAGTAATTTATTTAACTCCACAAGGAAAAAAGTTGAATCAAGAAACTGTGGAGGAGCTAGCTAAGGCCGAACAATTAATTTTGTTATGTGGACACTATGAAGGAATTGATCAAAGAGTAATTGATAAAATTGCTCCGGAAGAAATTTCAATTGGTGATTATGTTTTAACTGGTGGAGAAATTCCAGCAATGGTTTTGATTGATAGTGTATCAAGATATGTAGAAGGCGTTTTAAGTGAAGGTTCAACAGAACATGAATCTTTTTCAGACGGACTTTTAGAATATTCTCAATATACTAAGCCAGAAGAATTTGAAGGAGTAAGAGTACCAGAAGTACTTACTTCTCGGACATCACAAAAATATTGAAATTTGGAGAAGACAAAATTCTTTAGAGAATACATATTACAAAAGACCTGAATTGCTAGAAAAAGCAAATTTGTCAAAAGAAGACAAAGAATTTTTAGATAATTTGAAAAATAAAAAAGATTAAATCTTTTAGAAAGGAAGTTTTAAATAATGGATATCATTAAAAGTATCGAACATGAACAATTAAAAAATAAAATCCCTGAATTAAAAATCGGTGATACTGTAAGAGTTCATGTTAGAATTAAAGAAGGAAACAAAGAGAGAATCCAAGTTTTCGAAGGAATTATTATTAAAAAACAAGGTGGCGGAGTAAACGCTACATTTACAGTAAGAAGAATTTCATATGGTGTAGGAGTAGAAAAAACATTCTTAGTACATTCACCATTATTAGAGAAAGTTGAAGTAGTTAGAGTAGGTAAAGCAAGACGTGCTAAATTATATTACTTAAGAGACAGAGTAGGTAAAGCTGCTAAGACTAAGGAGAAAATTGGTGCAAGAATCGAAACTAGAGAAATTACTATTAAAGAAGAAGTTGTACCAGGCGAATCTGTAGAAGCAGAATCTGCTGAAACAACTGAAGATATTGCTGTAGCACCAGTTGTTGAAGAAAAAGCTGAAGTAAAAGAAGAAGTTAAAGTAGAAGAGAAAAAAGAAGAATCAAGTGAAGAAAACAAAGCAGAGTAATTTAACTTTGGAACGGAGAACGGGTTTAAAACGACTCGTTCTTTTTTATTTATTTAGTATTGGCAATTTTTTTCTTTTATGATATACTATACAAGTATTATTAGGTAAAGAAAAGAGGAAACCTTAATGGAGAATAAGACAAAAGTAAAAGTTGCTGTTGTAATAGGAATTATTATTTTGGCAGTAATTTTCATTTTTATGGTTGTGTTTGTAAAGGGAAATAAAACACCAGTTAATAAAAATATTCCTAAAAAAGGAGAAAAAGGATATGTTGACCCTACCAAAAAGTCAACAGATAACTCTAATACAATACAAGATCCTGAACATCCTGGAGATCCAATAGCATTAGATAATGTTGTTGGTTTTGGAATAAAAGATGGAAATCTAGTCAAGATTAATTCTGACTTAAGTTCTACAGTAGTGAGAAAAATGGAAAGCGGATATACAGAATTTTGCTATGGAGAGAGTAAAATCTATACAGTTGTCAATAATGAAGATGGAACATATTCTGTAATTGAATCTGATTTAACTAGAAGTAATTATCCCGAAAAAACAATCATGACAACAGGAGATTATGGAGCAATTACTAATATCGCATATTATTCTGGAAAAATTTATTTTGTTTCTCAAATAGGTCAATTGATAGAACATAGTATTTCTGAAAACTATTCAAGAGCGTTAACAAATGCAAATGAAGTAAGTAACTTTACCATTGATGAAACTAATAATAGAATGCTTGTTTCTTATGAACAAAATGGACAAAATCCAGGTGTATACATCTTTGATTTTACACAAAATACATTTGCTCAAATTATTGCTTTAACACAATTACCAGGACAATTAATTTTAAATGGAAACTCATTGATTATTGATGTAAAAGAGCTTTCAAGTTTATACATTTATGATATGGAAACAAATTCTGTTATTTCAGTTGGACCAGAAAGCAGTACTTTAAAGCAAATTGCAAATCAAGTGGCATTTTATGATAATGTTTTATTATATACAAATGGCTCTACAATCGATATCAAAAAAGCAAGTGGAGAAACTTATCAAGATGGATGGTATACTTTAAATGATGGCTCAATTGCGGATATTTCAATGTTAGATTCTTCTAGAATGCAAGTTGCTAGATATGATGCAAGTGGTGCAGCAAGTGGTAAAATTACAAGAAGCATCATTATTGATTTATCTAATGGAACAACAACAGAAATGAAGGAGTCTGTTTATACAGATGTAATTAAATTAAAAAAATAGAAAAGGATTTGTAAGAATGAAAAAAATAATAACAAATTCTCGGAGAACAGACAATGGAAATAGGAATGAAAGTTGCTGCAAAATTGAAAAAAGGCGATATTGTCGTTTTATCTCGGAGATTTGGGGTCTGGAAAAACCAAATTCACAGAAGGTGTCTTAAAGTATTTTGGAAAAGAAGATGAAATCTCTAGTCCAACATTTACGATTGTAAATGAGTATCATACAGACAGTGTTAATATTTATCATTTTGATGTTTATCGTTTAGAAGATCAAGATGAATTTTATACAATTGGTGGAGAAGAATACTTTGAAAAAGGAATTTGTTTGATTGAATGGGGAGAAAAGATTTTAGATATTCTTCCTCCTAATTATAGAAGAATCAATTTTTCTAGAAACTTAGAAAATGAAAATCGAAGAATTCTAATTTTTGAGAATTTTAATGATATACTTGATATATAAAGCTAAATCATAATAATTATATTGGAGATGAAAATGAAAATTTTAAGTATCGATACCACTTCAGAAGTTTGTGGAGTTGCAATATTAGAAGATGAGAATTTAATAGTAGAAACCTCTTTAACAAATGGATTAACACATTCAGAAAATTTAATGCCAATTGTAAAAGAAGCGTTAGAAAAGACTGGAATAACTCTAAAAGAAATTGATTTGATTGCATGCTGTACAGGTCCAGGCTCTTTTACAGGAATTAGAATTGGAGTTGCTAGTGTAAAAGCAATAGCAGAAGTAGGCCATCTAAAGGTAGCTGAGGTTACTTCTTTAGAGAGTTTAGCAAAAAATATTTTAGAAAACTGTGAAGCAAAAGTTAGCTTGATTGATGCTAGAAATAATCAATGCTATTGCGGTGTTTTTGATAATGAGATTCATTTGAAAAAAGAATATATGGCAGATGATATTCATAATATATTAGAAAAGTTAAAAGAATACAAAGGAATTACTTTTGTTGGAAATGGAGCAGAATTACATAAAGAATTAATTTTGGAAAATTTTCCAAATGCAAAGTTTTCATGTGAAAATAAGCAAACTGCTTATTCATGTGGCTTAGTTGGGTTGAAAAAATATCGTGAAAATCAATTAAAAAATGCGGATACCCTTTTGCCGAATTATTTAAGAAAAAGTCAAGCAGAAAGATTAAAGAAGGAATCATAGTATGAAGTTAGAAAAAATGACTTTGGACGATTTAGAGCAAATTCGGAAATGTTTTACAGGATGAATTTGATGATTTTTGGAATATTAATATTTTAAAAGAAGAATTAATGGCACAGAATAGAAGATATATTATTGCTAAATCGGATGATGGCAATATTTTAGGATTTGCTGGAATTATTGTTAATCCAGATATTACCGAGATTATGAATATTGTTGTTAGAAAATCTTATCGCCAACAAGGCGTAGGCCAAAAGCTGTTAGAAGAATTGATAAGGCTTGCTAAAAAAACAGGATTAGAAACTTTAGATTTGGAAGTAAATGCAATGAATTTTCCTGCAATTCATTTATATGAAAAAAACGGGTTTGAAATAATTGGAAGAAGGTCAAAATATTATCATAATATAAATGATGCAATTCTAATGCAGAAATTGTTATAAAAATTAGATATATCTATTTAATTTTTAATTTATTTTTTTATGAAAATATGTTGCAATATTTTGGTGTTTGATATACAATTCAAGTGTAAAATTATACTTAATCGATGAAAGATAAAATATACGGAGGATAAAATTGAATGAGAAAGAATAATGAGCTTGTGCCTAAAGATTTGAAAGACGTTTGTAATCCTAATCAATTTAAATTTGAGACAACAAAAGAGTTAAATGAAACTCCAACAACAAATTTAATTTATGGGCAAGCAAGGGCAATTAAAGCTTTAAATTTTGGATTAGATATGGATATCCATGGATATAACATTTATGTAGAAGGAACAACTGGAATCGGAAAAACAGTTTATACGAAAAGAGCTTTGGAAGCAAGAGCTGCCAAAGATAAGGTACCTTCAGATTGGTGTTATATCTATAATTTTGATAATCCAAATGAACCATTGGCAATTAGTTTTCCTGCTGGACAAGGAAAAGTTTTCCAAAAGACAATGGAAACTTTTGTAAAAGATATTAGAAGAGATATTAAGAAAACATTCAATAATGAAGATTTTGAAAAAGAAAAGAAAGCAATTAAGCAAGAATATGATGCTAAAAGGGAAGATCTTTTAGAACAATTAAATAAAAGAACGATGGTACAAGGATACAAAGTACAAGCAACAGCGAATGGTGTGTATATGATGCCAGTACTTGATGGAAAACCTCTTGAAGAAGATGAATTTGAAGCTTTAGAAGAAAGTGTAAAAAGAGATTTTGAGGAGCGTTCAAGCTTGGTACAAGATCAGGTTTTAGAAGCATTAGCTGCTATTAAAGGATTAGAAAGAGAAGCAGATAAGAAAATAGAAGAGTGGCAAGCAAGTATTGCACATTTAACAATTGATGTTCATATTAATTCTATTAAAGCAAATTATAAAAGAAACAAGAGAATTGCTACTTATTTAGATAACATTAAAAATGATATTTTAAGAAATATTTCTTTGTTTTTGGCACCAGAGCCAGATGTAAAAACTCCAACTCCTCCAAATCAAAAGCCAGAGTCTGTTGCTCCATGGTTAAATTATAGAGTTAACTTATTTATAGATAATAGCAGATTAGAAGGTGCGCCAGTTATTACAGATAATAACTATTTGTATAATAGCATTTTTGGTGGTATTGAATATGAAAATCAATATGGAGCTATTAGAACTGACTTTACAATGTTAAAACCAGGCTTGCTACATCAAGCAAATGGAGGATATATTGTATTCCAAGCTCGTGATTTAATGGCAAATCAAGCTTGTTATGAAGGTTTGAAAAGAGCTTTAAGAAACCAGCAAATTGGAATCGATACAATTGTAGATAATCACCAAACAATGATGTTAGTTTCAATTAAACCAGAACCAATTCCATTAGATTTAAAAGTAATTTTAATTGGAAGTTCTGATATTTATCATACGTTATTAAATTGCGATCCTGATTTTAGAAAATTATTTAAAGTAAAAGTAGAGTTTGAAGATGACGCTCCAAAGAATAGTCAGAATATAGGAAAACTTGCAAACTTTATTAGAACATATTGTATCCAAGAAGAATTAATGGACTTAGACAAGGAAGCAGTAGCCTGTATTGTAGAATATGCTTCTAAGATTGCGGGAGATAAAGAGAAAATTTCAACTCATTTTACTTCTATTAATGAAGTAATAGGAGAAGCCGCTACATGGGCGAAACTTGCTAAATCTAAGATTGTAACAAAAGAGTTCGTTCAAAAAGCTTTAGATGAAAGAATTGAAAGAATCAAAAAATATGATGAAAAGTATTTGGAAATGGTAAAAGAAGAAACACTTTTGATTGATACAGAGGGGTATCGAGTTGGACAAATTAATGGATTGACAGTTATTTCAATTGGAGATTATTCTTTTGGAAAGCCAGCAAAAGTAACGGCAAATACTTATATGGGCAATCAAGGAATTGTTAATATAGAAAGAGAAGTTGAAATGTCTGGATCAGCCCATTCAAAAGGTGTTATGATTTTATCTGGATATTTAGGAGAACTATTTGCACAAGAATTTCCAATTTCTTTGACAGCTAGTGTAACATTTGAACAGTTATATGGTGGAGTTGATGGAGATAGTGCTTCTAGTACAGAATTATATGCAATTCTATCTAGTTTATCTGGAATTCCAATTAATCAATCTATTGCTGTAACAGGATCTGTTAATCAGAAAGGTGAAATTCAACCAATTGGTGGAGTTAACGAAAAGATTGAAGGATTCTATCAAATTTGTAATTTAAGAGGGTTAACTGGAGAACACGGAGTTATGATTCCGGTTCAAAATGTTAGAAATTTACATTTATCAGATGAAATTATAGAGTCTGTTAGAAAAGGAAAATTCCATATCTATGCCGTTTCAACAATTGATGAAGGAATTGAAATTTTAACAGGAGTTCCAGCAGGAACGAAAAATAAAAATGGAAAGTTTCCACTTGGAACAATCAATTATTTGGCAGAAGAAAAATTGCATAGATATTATGAAAATAATTGCAATAAAAATAAATAAAGATATATAATATTTGCTCATTACTGTGTAGGGTCGGCATGCTTTGAATAAAGTTTGTAATTGATAGAAGATTTATATGAAAGGGTGGAAACCTCCACCTTTTCGACTCTTCACAAATATTATATATCTTATTTAATATTTATAGTAAGGTGAGTAACAAATGAAGAAATTTGAAAGATTTCGTATGTCGGAGAAAAATCCGAAATGGGAAAATGCAATCTTTCGTAGAAAAAGGTTATATAGTCCCAAATTTGGAACAGATACAATGAGAAGCGAATTTGACAGAGACTATACAAGAATTATCAATTGTAACGCTTATAAAAGATTAAAAGGAAAAACACAAGTATTTTTTGCGCCTGACAATGATCATGTTTGTACTCGTTTAGAGCATGTCAATTTAGTGGAATCAATTAGTTATACAATTGCAAATGCACTAGGACTAAATTCTGAACTTACAAAAGCAATTAGTGTTGGACATGATTTAGGACACACTCCTTTTGGACATCAAGGAGAAAAAATATTAAATGATATTGCTAAAAAAGAGGGATTAGAAAAATTTTGGCATGGAAGAAATGGGTTAGATTTCGTAGATAATTACGAGCTTTTAAAGGATTATGAGGGTGTAAAGAGAAATTTGAGTTTGACATATGCTGTTCGTGATGGAATTATTGGACATTGTGGCGCTTTTGATAGTAATGGTTTAAAGCCAAGAGAGGAATATATTAATCTTGAGAATGATTTTACACTTCCAGCAAAATATATGCCATATACTTGGGAAGCCTGTGTTGTCAAAATTGCTGATAACATTTCTTACATAGGACGCGATATTGAAGATGCTTTGACACAGGGAGTTTTGAGGGAAAGAGATGTTGAAAAATTAGACAAGATGATTGACGAGATTAAAAATATTAATAGTACAAATATTATTAATTATTTAGTTGTAGATCTTTGTAATAATAGCAATCCTGATGTTGGATTAAGATTTTCGCCTCAAGCTTTAGATACAATGAATAAATTAATTGAATTTAATAATCAAAAGATTTATAAACATGATATTTTAAAACCAATGATAAGATATTGTACTCTATTTATGAACGAACTATTTAGTTTATTGAAGGGCGCTTATGATGGAGAAAATACAATTAAGAACTTAAGAAAAATGAAAAAGTTTTATCCAGAGCTTGCTTCAGAATTTATTGGATGGTTAGCTAATTTTTCTGAGATTGAAGAAAGAAATTCAGAGCAATACAAAAATAGAATTGTTTTTGATTTATCAAAAGAACAAGATTATGCAAAAGCAATTTTAACTTATTTGTCTGGCATGACGGATAAATATATTGTAAAGATGTATAATTCATTAATAGAAATTTTATAGGACGGTTTTAATGGAAAAAATAAAAAACAACGTGGGATTAATTGTATATTTGCTAATAGTAGTTGTTTTAACAGGTATTATGTTTTGGGCAATAGGAAGAAAAGAAGGGTTTCATGAAGATGAAATGTTTTCTTATGGTGCTTCCAATAGTACTTTAGGAAATACATTTCTTTCTTATGGTAGAGTCGATAATGTTGACTCTATCATTAAGACGAGAAATCCTTTTTTAACATTAAAAAATTATATTCATTATAAGGTAACTGATAGAGCCTCTTATGATCAAGCTGTAAAAGAACTAAATCGAGATGATTTTCCATCAATATGGAGAACCAGAGATGATGCAATAGAATATTTACAAATTGACAATTTTGCAGAAGCAATGGATTTCTTTTCTGTATATTGGAATACAGCTAAAGATGTGCATCCACCACTATTTTACTTTGCTGTGCACATTGCATCAATTTTATTTTGGGGACATTTTTCAAAATATATTATTTTCTTAGTAAATTTAATTTTCTTTTATGGGACAATTCATTTCCTAAGAAAAATTTTGGAATTGATACAGAGAAAACATTTAGTAATACCAAATTTAATTTTGTATGGTGCCAGTATTGGAGCAATTTCTACGGTAATGTTCCAAAGAATGTATATGATGCTTACCTTTTTTACAGTATGGTTTTTGTATGTTAACTTGAAAATTTACAACCATCATTTTGAATTGGATAAAAAGTTAAAAAGAGAGTTAATAGTTGTAACCATTTTAGGATTTTTGACACAATATAATTTTTGCTTCTATGCAGCATTAACAGCACTTACTATGATGATGCTTGCCGTTTATCAGAAAAAGAAAAAAGAAATTGGAGTTTATATTTTACAATATGTAAAAGCTGCAATCATAGGAGTATTATTATTTGTTCCAAGTATCTATCATATCTTCTTTTCATATAGAGGAGCTGGAAGAAGTGCTAGAGAATTTACAATGTATGAAGCGTTTACAGCTTTTTGTAAAAACTTATTTAGTAGTTTTAGTTTACCACTAGAATTTGGAGTTATTTTATCAATTGCATTATTTATGATATTAATATGGAAATTTATTAAAAGTAATTCTAAGGGGATTTATATCATTTTCGTAATTCCTATGATAATAACATTTTTCATAATGATTGCAATGTCACCTTATAAATCTTTGAGATATATTATGTTTTTATTACCAATCATTTCAATGGGATTTATAATCCTGATGGACGAGCTAATTGATAATAAGAGATTTACTGTTACATTATTAACAGTTTTTGCAATTTATTTATCAACATATGGACTTTTAACTAAACCAATTAATTATTTATATATCGGATATCAAAAATATCTTGATATTGCAGAAGAATATCAAGATGATAGATTTATATTAGTTATGCCAACTGTTTTTTCACAGATTCAAGATACTTTAGAATTTCAAACTTACCGAGAGAGTTTAATTATTGCTCCTGATAGATTGGAAGATCTAAAAGAATTTCAAGAATTTGAAGCGGAAGAAGAAACTATATTAGGAATCAAAAACTGGATAGATAATCCAGAAAAGACTTTAGAAGAAGTAATGGAATATACTGGTTTTACTAATTACGAACTATTACACACATCTAATAAATCTGCAAGACTAGATGTTTATAGACTTTATAAATAAAGAAGAATAAAGAAGGGATAAAATGGAGAAACCAATTATAGGAATTGTTGGAAGAGAAAATATTGTACAAAGAATTGTAGATACAAGCGTTATGTCTACAGATGAAACTTATAGAAGAGCAGTTATTAAGGCACGGAGGAATTCCTTTTTCAATTCTGCCAACACAAGATTTAGAATATTTACATTATGGATTAACAGATGATAGAGAATTAGAAGAGGAAGAAAAAGAAGATTTATTACGTGTCTTAAGAATGTGTGATGGTATTATTATGCCAGGCGGATGTAAGATTTTTGAATATGATAAATTTATAGCTAATTATGCAATTGAAAATAATATTCCTGTTCTAGGAATTTGTCTTGGAATGCAAACACTAGCTGCTGTGGATTGCATAAATGAAAAAGTGGTAGATTTAATTGATAATGGTGTAGATCACAAAATCCAAGAAAAATTTGCGCATAAGGTGAAATTAACAAAAGATAGTTTTCTATATGATATTGTTGGGAACGAGGAGTTTTTAATTAATAGCAAACATAAATGTCATGTTTTGAAAACAAATCATTTTGATGTTGTTGGTTATTCTGAAGATGGAATTATCGAAGCAATTGAACGTAAAGATAAAAGATTTGCAATTGGCGTTCAATGGCATCCAGAAATCATTATAGATGATAGCGAAGAAGCTTTGAAAATTTTTGAAAAGTTTATTGAAATTAGTAGTCAAAAATCTTATTAAAAATATGTAACAAAAAGTTTTCAAAATTTTTTCAAAAAAATTTTAAAAAGGCGTTGACAAATTAAAATGTAGGTAGTATAATAAATCTCGTTCCAAGCAAATTGGAATGAGATTTTTAATATTTATATATTAAAAATGACAAAAGTACTTTGAAAAATAAACAATAAATACAATATCCTTTGAAATAATTCTAAGAGAATTAAAAATTTTAACCAAAAGGTATGAAGCAATTTATACCAGCAGTTTTAAATAATTAAGAGTCAAAGAACTTTGAATTTTTGCTAAATTACAGAACGAATGTAATTTAGCTTTAGAAACGAGTAGTACAAGGAAAACGATTGAGG
>JAFUWA010000031.1 GCA_017477355.1 Clostridia bacterium | reverse complement strand
ATTCCTTCAATTAGTGATTCACCCACTCCTGCTGTTAGTAAAAAATCTTTTGCATCTTTGAATGAAAGGTTTTCTAGCAAATGTTGTTCTGCCTCAAATTTATCTTCCCATTTTAGTTTTTCTCTACCAGCAAATACCCACAAAATTCCTTGTGGTTTTGAAACTATCTTCTTTAGCCAATCTTCATTTGATTGGAAGTCATTACTTGCAAAATAGTCTGCAAATTTTTCGTAAGTATCTAAAAAAATAACTAGTGGTTGATTAAATTTGACCATTCCTTCAGCTAAATCTTCATAAAAATAAACTTCTAAATCATCAATCAATTTAGACATTTGTTCATAATCTCTTATTTTTAACAAAGATGTTTTCATGTTTTTAGTATCTATTGAATTCTTTACAACTTCAACACTTTTATTTAAAATAGAAACAATTCTACTGATTGTAGAAACAATTGGAGCTTTCTCTAAGATATCTGGAACACTATCTGTTAAATCTAAAGCTAAATCACATAATGGGTTAGAAGATAAAAATGTAGAATTGTCATTTTTGATTTCAATGTCTTGAGATGTTTCATCTGCATATCTTTTTAGTGCAGTTCTAAAACGATAAAACTTAAATGCATTTTTATCAAGAGCAAACAACTTACTTCCTAATTCTCTCAGAATTAAGACTTTACTCATAGATTCTGAATATTCAAAATTTAGAGAAACATACTTTTTCTTTTTCGTTCTCATTTCTTCTGCTAACTTCTCTATTAAAGTTGTTTTTCCTAATCCGCCTATTCCATAATAAGAAATTACTTTATATGTTTCTAAGTTATTTTTTACTTCCTCATAAGCATTCCAAAATGATTTTCTTGGTTCTTCTCTATCTGTAAATATTTTTTCTGCTTTGAAAGAATTCATTCCATCTTTTATTTTAGATTTAGATAGCTCTGCTTTTGGCATAAATATTCCTCCGTTTTAAAGATTTTCCTTATATATTAAATCACAAAAATTGCTTTTATTCAAGGACTCTACCTACTATTTTCAAAACATTTGAAAATAGAAAAAAGACTTTCATTTCTGAAAGTCTTTAGTTTCATGGCTGGGCTGGCTAGATTCGAACTAGCGCATGCCAGAGTCAAAGTCTGGTGCCTTACCGCTTGGCTACAGCCCAATACATATGGGGTGGAATATGGGACTCGAACCCATGGTCTCCAGTGCCACAAACTGGCGCGTTAACCAACTACGCTAAATCCACCATAACCAGAAGATAGTAGCACTGTTTATTTTCACAATGCTACTATATTTTAAAATATTATTTGGTTTTTGTCAATACTTTTTTAGAAATTAGTTGTCTTTTGCAAAGATGATTAATCTCTCAGATGAATCCTCATTACATGTTTGAAGAGTAATTTCTCTTGTATTAACATCTACATCTCTTTCCATAAATGATACATCATCTGGTGTTGTATAGAACATATAGTAAATTGTATATGTAACTGTTGTTCCTGTTTGATCTGTAATTTTGATTGTATCTCCTATTGCTAATTTATCATTATTTGAGAAAAATTGTCCATTTCTATAATTATGTCCTAATATAAATGCATTTGTTCCAGCAACGTTCAAATCTTTTACAGTTCTATTTAATTCAGGATTTGCAACAATATCTAAGATTGCAATAGATTTTTTTAAAGAATCTACTGTTACTTTTTCAAGGATAGGATAATTGCAATTTGTTTTTGGAATACTAATTGATCCTTTTACTTCATAATTTCCGAGATATGTTTTCTTAATTTCAACATTACTTGTTGCTGTAGCTGGCTCTTGTGCTTGAGGAGCAACATCCTCCCCTCCAAGTGCTAAATTATTCATATTTCCATTATTTAGTATTGCATTTGCTTTTTCATAATCAATCTCTGAAGGAACATCAACTTCTCCCTCTTCATTTGATCTTGCTTTTGCAATCGCTCTTTTATTTTCCTCAGCTGCTGCTAAAAACTCATCATTTGTTGTTGATGCTGTTGTTTCTACATTTTTCTTATCAATTACTTTAAATGCAAAATATCCTAACAAAGCAATGATTGCTATTATAATAATTACTAATAAAACTGTTAGTATATCTGCATAGCTTTTTGCTCCAATTCTTCTTTTCATGACAATTTCTCCTTTTTATCAAATTCCATATACATTAATTATACCACAAAAAAAAAGCTATTTCAACTTATTTAAATAAAAACCTTCAATAAGTTTCATAGCTTTTTATTAATTAATCTAAAATTGCCTTAATTCTCCTAACTCCGCTTGATGAAGCTTCCTCTTTTTTGATTTTAAAATGTCCTAATTCTCTTGTATTTTTTACATGAGGTCCTCCACATAATTCTTTTGAAATTGTCCCTATTGTATACACAGTAACAACATCTGGATATTTTTCAATAAACATACATTCAGCTCCAGACTTAATAGCATCTTCTTTAGGCATTTCCTCTATTGTAACGTCTAACCCCTCTTTAATCCATTCATTAACTAACTCTTCAGTTTTTTGCTTTTCTTCATCTGTCATTTTAGCTGGATGTGAAAAGTCAAATCTCATTCTTTCTTCTGTGATATTGCTTCCCATTTGGTGAACATGTTCTCCTAAAACAACTTTCAAAGCAGCATTTAAAAGATGTGTTGCTGTATGATATTTTGTTTCAATTTCTCCAGTTGAAGCTAAACCACCCTTAAATTTTTGCTCAGATCCAAGCCTAGATTTTTCTTGATGTTCTTTAAATAATCTTTGATAATCCGACATATCTACTTTTAGTCCTTGCTCAATAGCTAACTCTTCTGTCATCTCTGGTGGAAATCCATAAGTTTCATATAAATTAAATACACTTTCCGTTTCTAAAGTATCTTTTCCAGCATTTCTTGTTCTATTTGCAACTTTTTCAAATTCTCTTTCACCATTTTGAAGAGTTTTCATGAATTTATCTTTTTCTTCTACAATTACATTCTTAATTGTTTCTTTATTATTGATAACTTCAGGATACATTTCACTCATAGCTTCTATTTGAATATCAATTAGCTCTGGTAGTTTTGAAACATCAATTCCTAATTTATTCATATGACGAGTCATTCTACGAAGCAATCTTCTTAAAATGTAACCTCTATCTACATTAGAAGGTCTCCCCCCATCATTGATAATCATGATGCTTGAACGTAAATGTTCTGCAACAATTCTTCTACTAGCAATTAAATCATTTTGTTGTAAATCTTCTAATTTATTCATTAAATCACTAAATAATTCTGTATCAAAAGGAGTTTCTTTTCCTTCTAATAACATTGTCATTCTTTCTAATCCAAGACCTGTATCAACATTCTTTTGCTCCAATTTTGAATAACCATTTTTATCTTTATAAAACTCCATAAAAACGTTATTCCAAATTTCAACATATTTTCCACATCCACAAGAAGGATTACAATTAGGTCCACATTTTGGTTTTCCTGTGTCATAAAACATTTCTGTATCAGGACCGCAAGGGCCTTCTTCTCCAGCAATCCACCAATTATCGTCTTTTCCAAAGAAATAAATTCTCTCATCTGGAATACCTACTCTTTTCCATGCGTTATATGCTACAGTATCTTTTGCACAATCCTCATCTCCTGCAAAGCAAGTAACACTTATTTTTTCAGCTGGAATTCCTAACTCTTTTGTTAAAAACTCATAACTCATCGCAATTGATTCATCTTTAAAATAATCTCCTAAAGACCAATTTCCAAGCATTTCAAAATAAGTTAAATGACGATTATCCCCTACTTCATCGATATCATTTGTTCTAACACATTTTTGATAATCTGTTAATCTTGTTCCACTTGGATGCTTTTGTCCTAAAAGATAAGGCACTAATGGTTGCATTCCAGCAGTATTAAACAATACAGATGGATCATTCTCTGGGATTAAAGGTGCTGATGGAATAACACTATGTCCTTTACTTTTAAAGAAATTTAAATATTTATTTCTAATTTCAATTGCTCTCATATTTTTTCCTTCTTTCAAACATTCGTATTTTTTACTATTGCTATATTATAATATAACTTTACGTAAAATTCAAGCATCTGAAAGATTTTTTCTATTTATCCCTATGAAACAGAAATCACTTCTTCTGGATTTACTAATCTTTCTTGGAATCTAATTTCAAAATGAAGATGGGGTCCTGTCGCATTTCCAGTTGCACCAACTTCTCCTATTTCATCTCCTTGTTCTACTTCTTGTCCTTCTTGTACATATATTTTAGAACAATGTGCATAAAGCGTAATGATATCGTTAGATTGAATTTTAATATGTTTTCCATAATCTCCTTGAGAAGAAACTTGTATCACTTTTCCAGAGATTGCAGCCCTTATTACAGCTCCATAATCAGCACCAATATCAACTCCTGTATGATATTTTGTCACCTTAGGATTATTAGATTCTCTTGCTCCAAAACTAGAAGTTTTAACACCTTCTACTGGTAATATAAATTCATATTGTTTTTTAATTGCCAAAATATCTTGTTCTTCCTGAGATAAATTTTCAACTAATGCACCATTTACATTATTAGATTCCCCTGAAACAGCTTTATTTTCTTCTGTCACATTTTCTTCTAATTGATTTGTTAGTTCTACATTCTCTTTTTTCTCTGCATCGTTCTGAAACAATTCTTCTACTTTCTTTTTGACATTAATATTATAAGAATTCACTTGTTTTAAAAAAGTTTCTGTAAAAATATATTTTTGATTTTGAACTGCAAGTATTAACACTACAACATTTATTAAAAATAATATTTCAAATAAAATTTTATAAATGTTTTTAGTTTGTTTTTTTTCATCATCTTCTGCATTTTTTCTTCTAGAATAAATTTCCTCTGCTCTTCTTATTTTTTCCATTTCTGCAATTGCTCTTTCCATGAAACTTCCTCCATTCTCTTTTCTTAATAAACAATATTCTAAATACAAAAAAATAGAACAAGTTTTATACTTGTTCTATTTTAAAATTACTACAATGATTAATAAAATTAAAAATGAAAACAAAATAAATTTCATTTTTTTCATCTTTTTCTCCAATTTGTTTTTTTCTCTTTTTAACTCCTCTACAGAAAGTCGATTGACATATTCTGATACTGTATTTTCCGCCTCTTTTAAGATAATTTCTTTAGAAAAACTTTTTTCTTTAATTTTTTTGATTCCTTGCGCCTTTTTAATCTTTACATGTGGTTTTAAAATCACAATTGCTTCATCAATTACATTAGAAGCCATCCCTTTTAAAACAATTGTATTTTTTACTTTGTTATTTTCCATTAATTCTCTCCATAAAATGATCTTTATGGATAATATTTCCAATTTATTAAATTTTATGTATTAATATTTTACTAAAATAATGTCTTCCCCAATGCAAGTAATATTTTCCCATGGAATCGTAATATCATTTCCGTGAATTAAAAATTCCAAATAATTTACCACTATTTCCTGGAACAATAATCGACGTAATTGTTCCAGTTTCTAAATCAGCGGTTACATCCTGAACAAATCCGAAGTCGCTTTGCATCTGTAATATTAATCACTTCCTTATGTTTAAAATCTAGTCCTTTACTATTAATTATCATCACCTCTTGTTAAAGAATATGCATAAAATATCAAATTTATGCATAGCTTTTAGGAAATAATAATTATCCTCCGGCATAGCCGGAGGATTTTCATTCGTCCTATAAGGGCCTGTTACAAGCTGCCACTTAAGTGGCACTAGTTCAACGGCTTTTGCGTTTCATTACGCACTACCCTTTAAAAGGGTCTATATATTCTTTTATTGTTATTTGATCTTTCATCTTGTCTTCTTCTAATTGAT
>JAFUWA010000004.1 GCA_017477355.1 Clostridia bacterium | reverse complement strand
TAATCAAATCCATAAACTCTTAAATCCAGCATTTGATAATCTTCATCTTCTTTTAATTTTTCCAAAATTGTTTTAATATTTTGAATTGGTATAATTGCATTTATTTTACTTGAAGCAATACCAACTACTTCTCCATCCTTGTTTAATACAGCACCACCATTACTTTGTGATTGAATTTTTAAGCTAGATTTCATCACATTTTCTGCATAAAATGTAATTCCTTCTTCAAAAAATTTTAACGTTGTACTTTCTTTACTAATGAAAACCTCCTCTAAATTCGTATTAAAATCATAACCAGTTGCATTACTTAAAACATATAATTTATCTCCAATTTGAATTTGATTAGAATCTCCCATTGTTAAATATAATAAATTCTCTGCAGCAATTTTTACAATAGAAATATCTCTATCTGAATCAGCCCATAATACGGCCGCAGGATAAATTGTTCCATTCTTTAATGTAATATAACAGCTTTCCCCTTTTCCTCCAGTTGTTTCAAAATTAGACAAGATAAAACCATTTGAAGCTAGAATAATTCCACTTCCTATTCCTAATTTTTCTTCAGAATTTTCTACAAATACAGATGTATTCTTTTCATTCCATTTAGAAACTCCTACAACAGAGTAACTAGCATTTTTTACCAAATCTTGCAAGTTGAATTCTGGCTCTGCTGGCAAAGTTGCCGTTAGTTCAATTTCTTCGGATTGAACCATATTATAGTGCTCAACCTTTCTTCCAACTCCAATTAAAATCACAATAATTATTAACAAAAGTATTAATATTAATGCCATCCAAATGGAATGGTCCTTTTTAACCTCGTAATACATTGCTATACCCTTTCTCAAATCATCTATTTTAGTTTGGCAAAAAATTCCCGATTTATTCATTGATTTTCCGTATTTTTTTGTCAAAATGTATTGATTTTTAAAATAAACATCTATATAATGCATTTAAGTTTAGGATGTTAAAATGAAAGGTATTATGCTAATGGCAAAAGAAATCTATGAATTAACAAATCCTCAAAAAAGTATTTGGCATACAGAAAAATATTTTGAGGGAACTACCATTAATAATATTTGCGCAAGTATTACTATACTGGATAAGTTCGACGTTGATGCATTAAAGCAAGCTATTTATCATATTGTAGAAAAAAATGATAGTTTTAGAACTAGAATTATCATTCAGGATAATAAACCTATGCAATATTTTGCAGAGTTTGAGCCATTTCCTGTTGAAATTATCCAGTTAAAAACAGATCAAGAAATCAATAAAATAAAAGAAGAATTAATGAATTATTCTTATAATATCATTGATTCTAATTTGTTTTGTTTTAAAATAGCAAAATTTCCAGATGGACACGGAATTCTGATTTTCACAGTTCACCACATTATTTCTGATGGATGGTCATTAGGAATATTTGCGCAAAACATTATGAAAGAGTACTGCGAACTTTGTGGAGTTGAAGTGCCACCATCGCAAGAGACTGGAAGTTATATCGAATATATCCATTCTGAAAAAGAATACTTACAAAGTTCAAAATTTGAAAAAGATAAAAATTATTGGATAGACCAATTTCAAGAAATACCAGAAAGCGTTAGTTTTGCTGGTAGTAAAAACACTTTTAAAAATAATAACTATAGCTCTAAAAGAGAGTCTTTTAGGGTTAGTTCTTTTGTCGCCAAAAATATCCAAAATTATTGCTCTCAAAACAAAATATCTGTATTTCAATTCTTTATGGCAATTTATTCTATTTACTTGTCTAAAACCACTGGGTTAAATGAATTCGTTATCCGGAACTCCAATTCTTAATCGTACAAATTATAAAGAAAAAAACACAATGGGAATGTTTGTTAATGCAATTCCTGTTAAAGTCCATATTCCTCAAAATAGCGATTTTAATACATTTTCTCATGAACTAAGCACCAATATGTTGAATAATTTAAAACATCAAAAATATTCATATTCTCAGCTTTTAGAAGAACTAAGAACGAATAACTCTCCTGTTGGTCAGCTTTACAATATTGTTCTTTCTTATCAAGTCACTAAAGCTTACAACAAAGATTTTGGAAATTACTCAACTGCTTGGTATGGAACAAATCATTCTCAAGTAGACTGTACAATTCAAATTACAGATATCAATGATACTGGTGAATTAATTGTTCATTATGATTATTTAGAAGAAAAATATTCTAAAAAGGATTTTCAAGATTTGCATACTAGAATTAATTACATTACAGAACAAATCTTAAATCGTAATGATATTAATATCGCAGATATTGACATAGTAACTCCTGAAGAAAAAAATAAAATATTATCTGAATTTAACAATACAACAGTTCAATATCCAAAAAGCAGAACCATTCTTAATTTATTCGAAGATCAAGTCATTCAAAACCCAGATAAAACTGCTGTTATTTTTGAGAATGAGGAAATTACTTACCACGAATTAAATGAAAAAGCAAATAGCTTGGCTAACTATTTAATTAATACTGGAGTAAATCATCATGATGTTGTCTCAATCCTAGTAAATCGTTCTATTGATTTAATTGTTTCTATTTTTGGTGTTATCAAATCTGGCGCTTCTTTTGTCTTAATTGATAATAGTTTGCCAGAAGAACGTATTCACTATATGATAGAAGATTCCGGTGCCAAATATTGCATTGTAGACGAATTTTTAAATGAAGATTTACGAATTCAATTACATCGTTATTTGAATACAATTAATATCAGTAAATTCTATTATTCTGTTTATAATAATGAAAATTTAAAACTTCATTATGAAGATAACCTATGCATTATTTATACCTCTGGATCTACTGGAAAACCTAAAGGTGTCATTTTGCATAAACATGGATATTATAACTTAATTAATGCATTTAATACCGATATGAATTTATCAGACTATCAAAGAATTTTAGGCATTGCCACAATTTCTTTTGATATGTTTGTTTTTGAAGTATTTGCTTCACTTCTTTTAGGTAATACTCTTGTTCTAGCAAATTTGGAAGAACAAAAAGATCCTATTGCTATGAGTAAATTAATTCAAAAAAATCAAGTAGATTTTATCGTTACAACTCCTTCAAGAATAGATCTTTTATTGCTTGAAGAATGCAACAATCCTCTTCAAAATGTTAACGCTATTTTGCTAGGTGGAGAAAAATTAACAGACAGCTTATATCGTCGTTTAAGAGAGGCAACTCATGCTAAAGTGTATAATAGCTTTGGTCCAACGGAAGTTACCTCTGCTTGTACCAATAATTTAGTAAAAGATACAGACCTTACTGTTCGGAAAACCGCTTCCTAACACACAAGTCTATATTTGCGACGAAAAACTTCAATTACTTCCAATAGGAGTTGTTGGAGAGATTTGCGTTGCTGGAGAAGGAATTAGTAATGGTTATTTAAATAATAAAAAAATGACAGAAAAGAGTTTTGCAGAAAATCCATTTGGAAATGGATATATTTATAGAACTGGTGATTCAGGAAAATATTTAGAAAATGGAGAAATCCAATACGTTGATCGTTTAGATAACCAAGTAAAAATCAGAGGTTTACGTGTTGAACTTGGCGAAATTGAAAATAAAATTTTAGAAATGCCTTTTATTAATCATTGTGCTGTCATAAAAAAAGGAAACAATTTCTCTCATGAATATTTATGCGCTTACTTTACTGCTAGCCAAACAATTAATGTTCTAGATATTAGAAAATATTTAGAAAAATCTTTGCCACAGTATATGATACCAAATTATTTTATGCAACTTGAAAAGCTACCATATACAACTAATGGTAAAATAGATAGAAAAAATTTACCTGAAATCCATATTGAAAATAAAGTTGCTTCTCAGATTTTAATGCCTCGAAACAGTATAGATGAGCAATTAATTGCAATGTTACAAGAAATATTAAAAATAAATCATATTAGTATTGGAGATTCTTTCTTTGAACTTGGGGGTGACTCTCTTTCTGCAATCACGTTATCTTTGAAAATAAAAGATACTTTTCATTGTCAAATTACAGTAAAAGATATTTTAGAGAATCCTTCTATTCAGAAAATCTCAGATTTCGTTGCTGAACATAGCGGAGATGATACTAAAATCTATAATATTAATTCTGCTAAAGAAGCCGTTTTATATCCTGCTTCATCAGCACAAAAAAGAATTTATTACACAAGCCAATATGCCGAAAACTCTCCTCTTTTATATAATTCTTCTGGCTGTATGTTATTTTCAACTAATCAGATTGATATTCAAAAATTAGAAAGATGTCTTCAAACTTTAATTAATAGACATGAATCACTAAGAACATGTTTTTTAATAAAAAATAATTCTTTAAAACAAAAGATTATTTCTAAAGTTGATTTTCATTTAGATATTTTAGAAAATGTACCTTACGAAAATTTAGAACAATTTATAAAAGGTCTAATCCAACCTTTTGATTTAGAAGTAGCACCATTATTCAGAGCAAAGTTTATCTACTTCAATAATCAGAAATCCGCTTTGTTTATTGACACACATCATATTATTTTTGATGGGACATCTATGGAAATTTTTCTGGATGAACTTGATAAACTATATCATGATAAGGAATTACCAGCATTACAGTTTAGTTATAAAGATTTCTCCTCATTTGAGAATGAACAACTAAGCTCCTCTCAATTAGATAATGCTGCAAATTTTTGGATAAATCAATTTCAAGGTGAAATTCCTATTCTAGATTTACCAACAACTTTTCCTAGAGGCAATATTCAAGATTTTGAAGGTACAAAATTGTACTCTTATTTAGATGAAAAAATAACAAAAGAAATTTACCAACTTTCTTCAAAATTACAAATTACACCATATATCTTCTTATTATCATGTTATTATATTTTACTTTCAAAATATACCTCTAACACCGATATTGTAATTGGTTCTCCAATTATAGGAAGAGAACAAGAAGAAACTTATGGTCTAATCGGAATGTTTGTAAACACGTTAGCTCTTAGAAATAAAATCGATTCTGAAAAAACTTTTCAAGAGTTTTTATTTCAGATAAAAGCGAATTTACTAAATTGCTATCAATATCAAACATATCCTTTTGATGAATTAGTAAAAAAATTAAATATCAAAAAAGATTCTAGTAGAAATCCATTGTTTGATACTATGTTTATCTACCAAAACAATGGATTCCCAAAAATAAGTTTAGATGGAGAGCCAGCACAACTATATATTCCTGATACTAACATTTCAAAATTTGATTTATCTGTAGAAGCTCTCCCTGAAAATGATAAAATCAAACTTACTTTTGAATATGCAACAAAATTATTTTCTCACGATTTTATTGCGCAGTTCAGTAGACATTATATTCATGTTATAAATGAATTAATTCATAATTTAAATATAAAAATAAAAGATATTTCTCCTCTTACTACTTCTGAAAGAAGTCATATTTTAAATGGTTTCAATGAAACATCTTGTAAGTATGAAGAAAAAACTATTTCTACATTATTTGAAGAACAAGTAGAAAAAACTCCAAATCATATTGCATTAATTTTTGAAAAACAGAAAATGACATATCGAGAATTAAATGAAAAAGCAAATAGCTTGGCTTTTCACTTAAGAAATAATTTAAAAATTAAACCTAATGATTTAGTCGGAATAATGATGAATCGTTCACTAGAGATGATTATTTCTATCTTAGCAGTTATCAAATCTGGCGGAACTTATATTCCAATAGACCCCACTTTTCCAAAAGATAGAGTTAATTACATGTTAGAATCTAGTAATGCTAAAGTTCTTCTTACCAAAGAAAACTTAAAAGAAACTATCCATTTTAAGGAAACTGTCTATGTCGATTTAGGAAATAGTATATATCATTTTCCAAATAAAAATTTAACAAATAACAATCATTTAGATGACTTACTTTATGTAATATTTACATCAGGTTCTACTGGTCGTCCAAAAGGAGTTAAAATTCCACATAGAACTTTATCTAATTTTGCAAATTATTGTAATCGTCATATTGAATACTTGCAAAATCCAGAAAATAACACTCTTGTATCTATTGCAACAGTCAGCTTTGATATTTTTACTTTTGAAACATTGATTTCCTTTCAAAAAGGAATTACTGTTGTTTTAGCAAATGAAGATGAACAAATAACGCCTTCTTTACTAAATACTCTTATGGAGAACAATCAAGTAAATTGTATTCAAGCAACTCCATCTATCATGCAAATATTTGTAAACCATCAAAATATCATGCCAAGTCTAAAAAATTTACAATATATTTCGTTAACAGGAGAAGCTTCTTCTCTTCATTTAGTACAAGAATTACGCAAAATAACAAATTGCACTATTTATAATGGATATGGTCCAAGTGAGACTTACTATGTTACACTATACCCAATAGATGATGACTTGGTAACTATTGGAAAACCATTTGATAATACACAAATTTATATTTTAGATAAAAATCAACATCCAGTTCCTATTAGCGTAGTTGGTGAAATTTATATTTCAGGAGATGGCATTGGAAAAGGATATTTGAATCATCCAGAACTGACAAAAGAGAGTTACATTCCTAATCCATTTATTCCAGGAAAATTGATGTATAAAAGTGGAGATTTAGGAAAATATTTACCAGATGGAAGAATTATCTGCTTAGGACGTAGTGACCATCAAATTAAAATTAGAGGATTACGTATTGAACTAGAAGAAATTGAATCTCTTATTTTAAAATATCCTGATATCAAAAATGCTGTTGTTGTAAAACAAAATATAAAAGATCGTGAGTTTATCTCAGCATATTTTGTTTCTACAAAAAGGATTTCTACTAATGAACTTCGTAAATATTTATCACAATTTTTACCAAGATATATGGTTCCATCATACTATGTAGCCCTTGATGAATTACCATATACGCCAAATGGAAAAGTTGATAAAAAAGCACTTTCTTTACCTGAATCTGCTCAGAATATTGAAAAAGTAAAATATGTTGCTCCTAAAACAGATCTTCAAAAAAGATTGGTAAAAATTTGGGAACAGCTTTTAAATATAGAACCAATTGGAATCCATGATAACTTCTTTGAACTTGGTGGCGATTCTATTTTGGCTATGAATTTAAATATTGAATTATTAAAAATAACCACAAAAATTACTTATTCTGAAATCTTCCGCTTACCAACAATTGCTGAATTAGAAGAAAAAATAATTCAAGAAAGCCAAGAAGAAAATTTATTTTTCAAAAAAATTGAGAACTTGTCTGATAATTATGTAGATATATTAAAAAATAATCGCCAAAAAGAACCATTTCAACCATATCACCCTAGAGGTATTCTTCTAACTGGAGCAACTGGATTTTTAGGAATTCATCTTTTGGAGGAATTTATTAAAAACGAAACTTGCAATATCTATTGTTTAGTAAGAACAGAAACAGGTATTTCTTCAGATGAAAAATTGGAACAAAAACTAAAATTCTATTTTGGAGATAAATATTTAAAATATATTAATCAAAGAATTTTCTGCGTTACTGGTGACATTACAAAAACAAACTTCGGACTAAGTACAAATAATGCCTCCGAATTAGCAAATGCCATTGATATTGTTGTAAATAGTGCCGCTAATGTTGCTCATTTTGGAGATTTTAAAAAATCTTATGAAACAAATGTTATAAGCGTTAAACACATGATTGCATTTTGTAAAAAATTCGACAAAAAATTGTACCACATTTCTACAACAGGTGTCTGCGGTACTGCTATAGACTCTAGTTATCTTAATCCAATTCGAAGATTTCATAAAAAGCCAAAAGATATTATTTTTACCGAATCCTCTCTATATATTGGCCAAACTCTTGATGGAATCTATGATAGAACGAAGTTTGAAGCAGAGCATTATATTTTAAATGCAATCAGTCAAGGATTAGATGCTTATATTTTCCGAATGGGACAATTAATGCCAAGGCTCACTGATGGTATTTTCCAAGAGAACTTCAGGAGTAATGCCTATATTAATAGGTTTGTAGCTATTTGTAAAATTGGAGTAATTCCAGATTATGTATTAAAAAGACCACTAGAGTTTACTCCTGTTGACTGTGCAGCAAACGCAATTTATAAAATTTTAACAAATTCTACTAAAACAAATCGAATCTTCCACTTATATAATTATAAAATGATTTCTTTTAAAAAATTCTTAAAGATTCTAAAAGAAAATGGACTAAACATTAGAGTTACATCAGAAGAACAATTTAAAGAAAAGATTAATCAACTTGTAAATGACGAAAATTTTAAACATTCTTTGAAAAATTTAGTAAATGACTTTGATAAAAATTTACATTTGAGTTATAATGTTGGTATCGACTTAAATTCTGATTTTTCGATTCGTTATTTAAAACGTGCGAACTTTAGATGGCCAAAGCTTTACAAAAGATACTTTTTAAAAATTATAGAATTACTAAGGAGAGTGATGTAAATGCTACAAATTACGGATGACATTTCACTAGGAATCCTAATTGTTTTGTGCATTATTGTAACATTTCTTTTAAATTACTTATTGAATAAGAAAAACAAGAAGCAACTAGATAAAATATTTTCAATTGACCTGATACTATTTGTTGTTTGGATTTTATGTATGATCTTTCAAATTATCTGTATCAAAAATAATTGGAGTATTAAATATGCTTTCTGCCTATCCCATTTGGGTGTATGTTTTATTCCAGTTGGCTTCTTGTTATTAGCATTAATCTTTTCAAATACTAAAATAAAATTTACCAAAAAGCATGCTTTACTATTTATTATCCCTACTATATCGATTATTTTAGTATTAACAAATGATTTCCACCATTTATTTTACAAAGACTATGTAACAGATTTTTCACCAAATGTAATAGGACCTTATTTTTATGTTCATACATATTACACCTATGCCCTATTTCTTATTGCGGCTATTATCCTATTAAAATATTCTATTAAAAATTCTGGTTTCTTTTCAAAACAGGCTATGTTCATTCTTATTGGGATTTTAGTACCTGTTGTTGTAAATGTTTTAGGATTTATGAATATTATTACAATGAGTGCTTATTTAACACCAATTACTTTTACATTTTCTATATTATTTTTTGCACTTGCTATTTTTAAATTTAACTTTTTAGGAGTAGCACCAATCGCATTACAAACTATTGTAGATAGAATCTCTGATAGTTTTGTTATTTTAAATGAAGATTATGAGGTAACAGATTATAATGCAACATTTATAAAAACGTTTAAAATCAAAGATGCTCAATCATTACGTGGAAAACACTTTGCTGAATTTTTAGATAAAGCTGGATTAAAAGATCAAATTTCTGAATTTGGAAAATATTTAGAAAAAATTGATACTAGCAAAAAACCTAGTAGATTGGAACTTTCAGTAAAAAAGGCAAATAAAGTTTTTAATATTGAAATTACATCCATTATTTCAAATGGAAATTTACTTGGAATATTAATTTTATTTAAAGATATCACACAGCACAAAAATGACATGCAAAGTTTAAAAAATAACCAAGATTTACTTGTTGAGCAAGAACGTTTAGCTTCCTTAGGACAAATGATTGGTGGAATTGCTCATAACTTAAAAACTCCTATTTTCTCAGTAGCTGGTGGCTTAGAAGGATTGTCTGATTTAGTAAAAGAATTTGATGAATCTATTGAAGATCCATCCGTTACAAATCAAGATATGCATGATATTGCTAAAGACATGAACGAATGGATTGGAAAATTAAAAGATCACATCTCTTATATGAGTGATGTTATTACCACTGTTAAAGGACAAGCTGTTAATATGTCTAAAGACGATCACATCCTCTTCCCTATTTCAGAGTTATTCCAACATGTTAACATTTTAATGCAACATGAAATCAAAGAAAAACTTGCTGAATTAGAAGTTAAAAATAAAGTTCCAGATATTGTTAAAATCAATGGAAATATTAATTCTCTTGTTCAGGTAATCAATAACTTAATTTCTAATGCAATTGAAGCTTATGGAGATAGCCCAACAAAGAAAGTTGTTTTATCTTCTGAATTTAAAGGAAAAGAAATTATCATTTCAGTAAAAGATTTTGGGCCAGGTCTTCCTGATGAAGTTCAAAAGAAATTATTTAAAGAAATGATTACAACAAAAGGAAAAGATGGAACTGGACTTGGATTATTTATGTCATACTCAAATATTAAAGCACATTTCAATGGAAACATTACATATGAAACAAGTTCAAATGGAACAACATTTAATATTATAATACCAATAAAATAATTATAAGCAAGATAAGAATATATTTTATCAAGAAAATACAAGAAAGTATACAAATATGAAAATACTTAAGGAATGATAACTTACAGCATATTAAAAAGCTAGAAGATATCAACCAACGAAAAGTATCTGAATATTTAGTATACTTTTTGTGTTTTCATTTAGAAAAATGTAGTGGTAACGTCTGAAATCGAATCTTAAAAATTACTATTTATCATTTCATTTTTAATATATCATTTATATTAAATTTATTGACTTTTACTGGAATTAAATGGATAATATAGAATAGATGAAATATATAAATTGATACATATGAAAAAGGGAGAAAAAGAATGAATACATTGTTTTACTCATTTACAATCGGAAGTTTACTTACTGTTGTTGTTATATTTTTATTTTATTTTTTAATCAAAATGAAAAAAACTCAATTACAACAAATTTTCAGTGTTAATATGGTTTTATTAATTACAACATGCATTTTTATCTTCTTACAAATGCAATTATCAAATCTTTTAAATGTAAAACCAATATTTTTTGCTAACTTATATTATATTGGAATTGTATTTTTTCCAGTATCACTATACTTTACCGTAAAAATATTTGTACACACTAAAATAAAATTTAAAAGAAGATATTTGCTTTTATTTATTGTTCCACTATTATCACTTTTTGCATTGTGGACTAATGAAGAATGCCATTTATTCTTCAAATATTATGATATTAACTTGAATGATTGTAAATTTGGGCCAATGTTTATCGTAAACGAGATATATTCTTATATTTTATACTTTTTATCTATCATAGAATTATTAAGATTTTTCAAGAAAAACTCCGGATTGTTTGCGCAACAATTAAACTTATTCTTAGTTGGAATTTTATTCCCATTTGTTTTAAATTTGTTGGGAACATTAAAAATTATTGACTTAACTGTTTATATTACTCCTATTAGTTCTGCTATATCTATTATTTGTTTTACCCTTGCATTATTCAAATTCCAATTATTAGATGCAGTTCCAATCGCTTTAACTAAAGTTGTAGATAGAATGAGCGACGGATATATTGTTATTAATGAGAAAAGCATTATTACTGATTACAACCTTACTCTTTTAAAAATGTTTGATATTGAGGATAAATCTATCAGTTCTACTCATATTTTTGATTTATTAAAATTGGATTCTTTCAAAGGACTAGAAGAAAAAACAATTATTAATGGTTTGAAAGCAGCTAGAGAATCAAATGAAACTTTAGTTATTGAAAAAGAATTTAAGCATATTAAAAAATATATTCAAATTGAAATTAGTAACTTAAAAACAGAAAACATCTTCATTGGTGCCTTATTTTTATTTAAGGATTTTACAGAACACCACAAAGATGTTGAAATTATTAAATCTAATACCAATATGTTAATTGAAAAAGAACGTTTAGCATCTCTTGGGGAAATGATTAGTGGTGTTACTCACAACTTAAAAACGCCTATCTTTTCTATTGCTGGAGCAACTGAAGGAATGGCTGATTTAATTAACGAGTACAGAACATCTATTGATGATTCTTCTGTTACTGTGGAAGATCATAAAGATATCGCTAAAGATATGGAAGAATGGAACAATAAAATCAAAAACTATACAGCTTATATGTCAGATATTATTACCGCAATTCGTGGCCAAGCCACATCATTTACTGAAGACACATATGAAACCTTCTCAATTGAAGAATTGATGAAGAGAGTTAATATCTTAATGAAGCACGAACTACAACAAGCTCTTGTTACTTTAAATATTTCCTATAATTTAACAAGAGAAATTAATTTACACGGAAATATCAATACATTAATTCAAATATTGAACAACTTAATTTCTAATGCAATTCAAAGTTACAATGGAATTCCAAATCAAATCATTGAACTAACATTAGAAAATACGGAATCTAAATTAATCATTTCTATCAAAGATTATGGAATGGGAATTTCAGATGAAGTAAAAGATAAATTATTCAAAGAAATTATTACATCTAAAGGAAAAGACGGAACTGGGCTTGGATTGTTTATGTCATATTCTAATATCAAAACACAGTTTAATGGAGATTTAAAATTTGAATCTGAACTTGGAAAAGGTACTACTTTTAAAATAACTCTTCCAATTTCATCAAATTAAATATATAATATAGTCAATATAAAGGAGGTTCTTTTATGCGTCACTCTGAACAAAATATAGACAAACGACCATATAAAATTATTGCTGTCGACGATGAAAGCGGTATCATTGATTCTTTATCTGTCTTTCTAAAACGTTCAGGATATCAATTGACACGGTGTAACTAATCCATTAGAAGCAATTGAACGTGTTAAAAATGAGCATTTTGACTTAATGCTTCTAGACTTTATTATGACACCAATTCATGGCGATAAAGTTGTTGAAGAAATTAGAAAATTTAATAAAGACTTATATATACTATTACTTACTGGACATAAGGATTTAGCTCCACCACTAGAGACTATTAGAAAATTATCTATTCAAGGATATTGTGAAAAAAGCGACAAATTTGATCAATTATTACTTTTAATCGAATCTGCAATTAAGTCTATCGAGCAAATGAGAATTATCGGTGAAATTAATAAAGAATTAACAAAATCTCGTGAAGAATTAGAAAAAGCATATTTAGAGACAATTCAAACGTTAAGATATACTGTTGAAGCAAAGGATAAATATACAAGAGGTCACTCTGATAGAGTTTCTGCATTTTCTGTTTTAATTGGAAAATACATGGGATTATCTCCAGAAGACTTAAAGATTCTTGAAATTGGTGGATTATTCCATGATATCGGAAAAATTGGTGTTCCAGATAGTATTCTTCTAAAAGAAGGATCACTAACAGATGATGAATATAGTGAAATTAAAAATCATCCATCTATTGGAAAACATATTCTTTCTAATGCAACAACTTTTGAAAATATTATTCCAATTGTATATCATCACCATGAGAAGTTCGATGGTAACGGATACCCTGGAAAAATAGCTGGTAAAGAAATTCCTCTATTTGCAAGAATTGCTGCTGTCGCAGATACATTTGATGCAATGACAACAAAACGTTCTTATAGAAATGCTCTTCCACTAGATGTTGTTAGAGAAGAAATTGTTAGAGTAAGTGGAACACAATTTGATCCAGAAATAGCAACGGTGTTTTTAGATATCTTAGATAACCATTATGATGAAATTCTTGCAATACAAGAAAAATACTCATCTTAAGGAGGATTCTTAAAATGAAAATAAATGAAATCAAAAAAGATTCTAAACTTAAGCTTACAGGAGTTTACCTAAAATGTGCTTCTAGTAGTTTGTTATTCTTTATTATTATTTCTTTAATAACTTTTGCTCAAACAAAATTTGCAAATGGAATTCATAGTTCATTTGTTTTAGCAGTTACCCAAGCAATCTTAATTCTTTTTCATTGGATTTTGAGTTATAGCATTATTGCAAATATTTTAGATTTAGCAGAAGGAAAAACAAATTCTATCACAGAATTTATTAATATTACTTTTAAGACCTATGTAAAATATACTAAAATCGGATTAAGAATTTTATTGAAAATCTTAGTTCCAATCATTGTCAATATTTTAGCAGCTTTCTACTGGATTGGAACAGCAGTTGCAAAAGTAAATCATGTTAACTTTCTATGCTTTAATCAAAATTTAATCCCTCTTGCTACTTTCATTTGGGTATTAGCTATTTTTATTTTAGTCTACTATGTGTTAAGATACATTTTAGTAGCTTATATTTACCATGAACATCCTGAAATGAATGAGAAGGAAATTGTAGATAGTTCACGTAAATTAATGCATAGAAATAAATTAAAATTTATTTTATTATTATTATCATTTTTACATTATTTCCTAATTGCTGCATTAATTTTAATGATATTAAATATCTTTATTGAAGGAAAATATTTAACGCCATTTATGGTATTCTTTTACAGTGTTATTAGACCTTATGTTATTATAGCAAAATCTGAATTTCAAAAAGAATTAGAAGATGTAAAAATTGAGAAAGTTAAAGAAAAAAAAGAAGCTGTTTAAGCTTCTTTTTTTGATATAAAACAAATTTATTTATTCATACCTTAAAGCATCAATTGGATTCAGGTTAGCTGCTTTCTTTGCTGGATAATATCCAAAGATAACTCCAACTAATCCGCAGAATGCTACTGTTTTTAACATTACCATCAAATCTACTTTTAATTCTAAGTTAAACTCTGTAAAATTTTTAATTGCTAAATTAGCTACTTGCATTGCTCCTGTTGCTAAAAGCATTCCAATAATTCCAGACAGTAATGTTAAAATAATTCCTTCAATTAAGAATTGCATTTTAATATTTCCTGCATTTGCTCCAAGCGCCATTCTAATTCCAATTTCTTTAATTCTTTCATTAACAGAAACTAGCATGATATTCATAATTCCGATTCCACCAACTAATAGAGACAATCCTGCAATTCCTGCAAATACTAATTCAATTACACCAAATACAGCATTAATTTCATCCATCATTTGATTTAAATCTTCACTTACATAATATTCATTTTTAGATAAATATTCTGCAAGTTTTGTTTTTACTAATTCTACAGCTTCTGCTCTTGTTTCGCTTGATGTTGGCTTGATAATAAATGTAATACTACTTCCATAATCTCCTGTCGTTTGGAAATATCCACTTGCAAATGAATTTAAAACATAAGTATAATATCCTGTATCTTCTTCTGAATTTGTTCTAAAAATTCCAATAATTTTGAAGTCATAACCATTAATTGTAAGGCTTTCTCCCACTACTTTTTCTGTTCTTCCAAAAAATTCATAAGCTACACTTTCTGAAATCATACAAACTGGAAGTCTATTTTCATCATCCATTTTAGAAAAAGGTCTACCAGCTACCATTTTATCCTTATTTTTAGTTGCATACTCTTTAGCATAATCATAGCTAACACCTTGTAAGCTAACTTCATTATTCATAATATAAAACATATCTGTATCAATTTCCGTTGAATTGACTCTTTTTTCTAGCTCTTTGAAAGTATAAGTTTTAATTTCTGATACGCTTTCAATTACATCCTCACTTCTTAATTCAAACATTTCTTCTGAAGGAAAATTAATTATCTGTGTTCCGTCTTCATTAAATGTTCCATAAATTTGAACATTTATGGCTGTCATATCAATTCCAGCTAATTCTCCTTTGACAGAATCTTGTGTAGCGCTCGAAATTGCAAAAATAATGGTGATTGCAAAGATACCAATAATGATACCTAACATTGTTAGAAAAGTACGTAATTTGTTAGTTTTAAACACTTTAAAAACCATTTTAATTGATTCCCAAATCATTAACGTATACCTCCTTTTGAATCAGAGATAATCTTTCCATCAGAAATCACAATTTTTCTTTTAGCTTGATTTGCCAAATCCATATCATGTGTTACTAAAAGAACCGTTTTTCCCTCATTATTTAATTCTTTTAAAATCTGCATAATTTGAATTCCTGTTGCCTCGTCGAGAGCACCTGTTGGCTCATCTGCCATAATAATTTTAGGGTCTGTAACTAATGCTCTTGCAATAGCAACTCTTTGCTGCTGGCCACCTGATAGTTCATTCGGCTTATGTTTTAATCTTTCTAAAATTCCGACTTTCTCAGCATATTTTTCAATTAGTTCTTTCCTTTTCTTTCTTGGAACACGTTTATAAATCAATGGAATTTCAATATTTTCATAAGCTGTTAATTTTTGAAGCAAGTTAAAGTTCTGAAAAATAAACCCAAAATACTGATTACGAATTTTAGCAAGTTCTTTCGGTTTTTTCCTTTGAATTTTATAATCGTCTAAAATATAAGATCCTTTAATTTCTTTATCTAAGCAAGAAATAATATTCAAAAGTGTAGATTTTCCAGAACCTGATTTTCCAACAATTGCTACAAATTCTCCCTCTTCTATTTCCAAATTAATATCATTCAAAGCAGTTACTATATTATCTTTAGATAATACATATTCTTTCCTAATATCTTTTAACTTTATCATAATTCTTCCTTTACCAAACTAGTGTTAATATTTTATCTCCCTCTTGTAAGCCTGACTTAATCTCTACATTAGTTGATGTAATAATTCCTGGTTCAACATAAATTCTATATTCTTCATCAGAAGTTCCATCAAACATTGCTTCATATAATTCATTTTTATATTTCTCATTATATACAAAATATCTTCCATCTTCTGCCTCATTTAAGCATTCATATGGAATTGAAACAACATCTCCCATATTAGCTACCAAGATACTTGCTGTACTTGAGTATCCAAATTTAATATCATCTGTATAATTTATTTTTACTCTTACAGTATATCTATCGTTTTGTGGAAGAGAAGCAATATAAGAAACTGTTCCATCAAACTCTTTATTTAAAGCATTTACTTTTACCTTCACAGTCTGTCCAATAGCAACATGTGTAATATCTCTTTCTGGAAGGGATAATTTTACTCCAATATCATCTAAATTATAAATACAATATTTCGTTGATTCTTCTGTTTCAATACAGAAAAACATTCCAGATATTCCAGCTTTAATAGTTCTTGTCTTATTATTCATATCTGTTACTTTCATCACTTCTTGATTTTGCTCTACTCTACTTCCTTCTGAAACCAAAATCTCACTAATTTTATCTGTACTTGCCAATTCTAAAGTCTCAATATTAAAAGAAGTAATTTGCCCTACACCTTTAATATAACTTGATACATCTCCCCTTTTCACTGTATAGGTATCAAACATATAAGAGGTATACCCATATTCTGCATCTTTCATTGCTCCAACTTTAGACTGTATAATATTCTTTAAAATCAGAACAACAACTGCAATGATAGCAATTGTAATGATAATTCTTTTTAATTTTTTCATATTTATTCTTCTCCTTCAACAATTTCAGGATTTTCTGTATTTTTCATTTCTTCTACTAATTTGTTATACTCTGCTTCCCAATATTCTTTCCAATATCCACTCCAATACTCAGATACAGCTTCAATATCCATTTCCGGAATATCTTCTGCTGGCTCTTCTGGAATTTCCATATTGTCTGTTAAAGACTGAATTTGAGCCATTAACTCTTCTATCACGATTCCTTGCTCTTCTAAAGCACTTTCGTACATTGTAATAATATCGCTATCTGCTAGCATTTCTTCAATAGAACTAAATGATACTTCTTCTCCGCTTGTTTTATAATTAATTGTTGTCTTTCCAATCTTTGGAATACTATTTCTAATATCATATACTGGCGTATTAGCATCAATTTCATCCTCTAACAAAACTCTCGCTCTTACTGTATATCCAATTTTAATCTTATCACTATTTTCTAATTTTACTTTAATCTTAATTTGCTCTTCTTGTGGAATCTGTGAAATATAACAGATTCTACCATAAATAATTTCATTTGATGCATTTAACCTTGTTTCCACTTTTTGCCCAATTTTTAAATCATTAATCCTGGTTTCTGGAACTTGTAGTTCATAACCTAAATTATCTAAATCATAGATGGTATATCTTTTTCCAAATCTACTATCTTCTATATAAATTTTACCACTAATTGTAGAATAGATTTTTCCAGTTGCGTCTTCATTTGAAACATTTAATATTTCCTGTCCAGCTGTTATCATATCTTCGTTATTTACCAAAACTTTATCTGTTTTGGTCCACAAACTCGTATCTAAGTTTTCTACATTAAACGAGGTAATCGTTCCTTCACCAGTGATTTCTTCCTCCCAATCTTCTGGATTAAAATCTTCTTCCCCCAAAAACTCTTCATCTACAACTAATCCTTCACTGGCTGTTTTAAAAACTTGAAAACCCAGAAAAATCAGAGCTACTAAAATTATTAAAATTACTGCAATAATTATCTTCTTTTTCATATAAACTTATCCTTTATTTTTAAATACTATTATATTTTAAAATCATGCATCGATTTTCATGGATAGTGAAACCTTATGACGTTCCGTATCTAAATCAATCACTTTGACTTTCACAATATCTCCTACAGAAACAACTTCTGATGGATTTTTAATAAATTTATTTGACATTTCTGAAATATGTACTAAACCATCATATTTCACTCCAATATCCACAAATGCTCCAAAATCAATTACATTTCTAACTGTTCCATTTAAAATCATTCCAATTTGTAAATCTTCAAATTTTAATACATCTGATCTTAAAATTGGCTTTGGCATTGCTTCTCTAGGGTCTCTACCTGGTTTTAAGATTTCATCAATAATATCTTTTAAAGTAAGTTCACCAACTTCTAATTCTTTTGCCATATTTTTAACATCTATTTTTTGAAGTTTATTATCTAAATCCACTTTTTTATCTTTATCCAAAATGTTTTCCACAGAATATCCCAGTTTTGCGAGTAATTTTTCTGCAACTTCATAACTTTCTGGGTGAACAGCCGTTACTTCTAATGGATTTTTTCCATTATAAATTCTAATAAATCCAGCACATTGTTTATACGCAGCAGGACCTAATTTAGCAACTTTTAATAACTCTTTTCTTTGTTTCAATTCTCCATTTTCATCTCTATATTTGACAATATTTTTAGCTAAACTCATATTAATTCCAGAAACATAAGAAAGAAGAGATGGAGTAGCAGTATTAACATCTACACCAACAGAGTTTACTGCATCTTCTACAACTCCAGTAATGCTTTCTTCTAATCTTTTTTGGTTAACATCATGTTGATATTGTCCAACTCCAATTGATTTTGGATCAATTTTAACTAGCTCTGATAATGGATCTTGCAGACGCCTTGCAATAGAAATTGCACCTCTTAAAGAAACATTAATATCTGGATATTCCTCTGTTGCAAGTTTAGATGCTGAATAGACAGATGCTCCTGCTTCACTTACAATCGCATAATAAATCTCTTTCTTTATTTCTTTTAACATGTTAGACACAAACTGCTCTGATTCGCGTGAGGCTGTTCCATTTCCTATTGAAATCATATTAACGTCAAATTTATTTATTAATTCCTTTAAAACCTTTTTTGACCCTTCTACGTCGTTTTGAGGTTCTGTTGGATAAACTGTTGTTGTTGCCAAAACTTTTCCTGTTTTATCAATAACTGCAATTTTGCAACCTGTTCTATATGCTGGATCAAATCCCATAACAACAATATCTTTAATTGGTGGTTGCATCAACAATTGTTTAGCATTCTTTCCAAAAACTTTAATTGCTTTTTCTTCTGCCCTTTCTGTTAAATCAGAACGAATTTCTCTTTCAATACTAGGAGCAATTAATCTCTTATAACTATCTTCAATAATTGCTTTCAAAATAATAGCGAATTGGCTCTTCTCATCTTGAATAATTTGTCTTTCTAAATACGCTAAGATTTTTTCATCAGGAGTTTCTAATTTTACTTTTAAAAATCCTTCTTTTTCTCCTCTATTCATTGCTAAAATTCTATGACTTGGAAGTCTTAAAATTGCTTCTTTATAATCATAATACATTTCATAAGGTGATTTTTCTTCTTTAGCATTTTTAGAAGTAATTACTGCTTCTCTAAAATCCATTGATTTGATTTTCTTTCTATAGTCAGCATCATCTGCTATGTTTTCTGCAATAATATCTCCTGCTCCTTGAATTGCATCTTCTTCTGTTTCAACACCTTTTTCTGGATTAATATATTCTTTTGCCACTTCATAAATATTCTTCTTTTCTTGTTGCAAATAGATAATCATTGACAATGACTCTAATCCTTTTTCTTTTGCAACTGTTGCTCTTGTTCTCTTTTTAGGTTTATAAGGACGATAAATATCTTCTAATTCTGATAAAACCATTGTACTAGCAATCTTAATTGTCAATTCATCTGTTAATTTTCCTTGCTCATCAATTAATCGAATAATTTCTTCTTTACGAGCTTCTAAATTTCTTAAGTATTTTAATCTTTCATCTAAATCTCTTAAAACTTCGTCACTTAGATTTCCTGTTACTTCTTTTCTATAACGTGCAATGAAGGGAATCGTATTCCCTTCATCTATCAATTTTACTGCTGCCTCAACTTGGCTTTCTTTAATATTTAATTCTTCTGCTATTTTCTTATAAATCTTGTTCACTTTATTTCTCCATTATTCTTTAAAAAATTATTTAATCTATCTTGACTGTCCATTGTCAACTTACTTCTAAAAGTATGTCCACTCACTTTTAAAAATATTGTATCTATTTTATCTAATATTTCAGTTGCCTCTTCCAAATTATTATTTTCTAAAGCAAGTGAAAGTTGTGCTTTTAAAGAAGTTAGGTCATTAAAATTCTTGCTGTCCTCTCTCATATTTAACTCCTTTTTATCATCTGTATTATGAGAATTTTATTAATTATTTTTTCTCCTATATTCCATTTCGTTTTTTAATAATATTTGATTCCATTTTTTCTTTTCTTCTTCATTACAAAAACATTGATAAGAAATAACTGCTAAAATATCTTTTGTTTCAGGTTCTAATTCTAACTTTTCTAATGGAATTTCTGGTTTGATATAAGAAACATCATACCCCGCATGATTTCTTAACTTTTCCATCAACTCTGGAGGTACTTTTTTCAATGAATCCTCCTTTAGTTGATTTAATATTTCATAAACTTCTGAAATCGCTTTCTTATTTTTAAAATCTATCATCTTTCATCTTTCTCCTTATCTAAATCAAATATTCTCTTGATTTTTTCAAACGATTTTTTTAATTTAGATAATACAATATCTTTTAATGAAAATTCTTTAATTTCTTCTTCGCTTCTTGTAACTTTTGGAGAAACTTTAGGGAATTTCTCAGGATGAAGCATATACTCATTATTTTCATCAATAATTAATTGATCTGCAACTTCTATCTGTGTATCAAAATCCAAACCTTGTAAATCACTTCTTTTTTGTTCTATAAAACTATAAATCAACTCTTCTGTACAAGTTAGTCCATTATTTTGATAATCATGAACTTCTCGATAGTTTGGATTTTCTATATATCCTGCAATTTTACCATCTTCATACTCAAGAGAGCCAATAATATATTCTGGCAATAAATAAGTTTGTGTTTTGCCAGCTACAATTGCCATTCCACCGCCTTGTTCAGCAACATCATCTGTTTTCATTAAAATTGGTTTTGAAATTCCAGGCTCATATTCAATTGCACTTTTCGGAATTCTCATAAGAATTACTCTAGATCCATAGCCACCATCGCTTTTATATCCAGCGGCTCCATTAATATTGACAAACAGTCCTATATTGTTTGGATCTCTACTTGTTGTATATTCTATATTATTTCCTCCAGCAATTAGCAATCCATTTTGAAATATTGTTTTTGCTGGAACTCTAGATGTTCTATGATATATTAATATATGTTCTGGATCATTATTTTCTCTAATTAACATTTCACCAATATCTTTAGGAATTCTATTGGTTAAATCTCTTTTAATTGATTGAAAAAACTCATCCTGTAGCATCTTTTTTGGCATAATTATCGCTGGATCAAAATACTCCATTACCCATCCCTCATTTTCTTCTGTTAATTATTTTCTTCAATATATTCATCATAAGTACATTCACGAACTACAATATTTTTTCCATCTTTTAAATCAATAATTTTATTTGCTACTGTTTGTGTTAATTCGTGATCATGTGATGTAAATAACATAATTCCTGGATATTTTTTCATTCCTTCGTTTAAAGCTGTAATACTTTCCATATCTAAGTGATTTGTTGGTTCATCAAAAATCAATAAATTTGCACCACTTAACATCAATTTAGAAAGAACACATCTTACTTTTTCTCCTCCAGATAGAACTCTAACATCTTTTAACGCTTCATCTCCAGAAAATAACATTCTTCCTAAAAATCCTCTAACATATGTTTCATCTGGATCTTTAGAATATTGTCTTAGCCAATCTACTAATTTTATTTCTTGCTCAAACATATAATTATTATCTTTTGGAAAATAATCTGTTGAAATTGTTATTCCATAGTTAATTTCCCCAGAATCTGGTTTTTCTTCACCAGCTAAAATTTGAAATAATACTGTTTTTGCAAGTTCATTATCTGCTAGAAAAGCTACTTTCTCATCTCTTTTAATAACAAAAGAAACATTATCTAATAACTTCTCTCCATTTACTGTTTTTGATAAATTCTTTACTTCTAATATATCTTTTCCATACTCCCTATCTGGTTTAAAATCAATATATGGATATTTTCTATTAGATGGTTTAATTTCATCTAACTCAATTTTCTCTAATGATTTTTTCCTAGAAGTTGCTTGTTTTGATTTTGAAGCATTTGCAGCAAAACGTGCAATGAAGTCTTGTAACTCTTTGATTTTTTCTTCTTTCTTTTTGTTTGCTTCTTTCATTTGCTTTAATGCAAGCTGACTAGATTCATACCAGAAATCATAGTTTCCTGGATATACTTTAATTTTTCCAAAGTCAACATCTGCAATATGTGTACAAACTTTATTTAAGAAATATCTATCATGTGATACAACAATCACTGTATTTTCAAAATCAATCAAGAAATCTTGAAGCCAATTAATAGCTTTTAAATCTAAATCATTAGTAGGCTCATCTAGAAGTAGCACATCTGGATTTCCAAATAAACTTTGTGCTAAAAGGACTTTTACTTTATCTTTTGCTTCAATTTCTTTCATATATTTGTAATGCATGAAACTATCGATTCCTAAATCATTTAATAATTTTGCTGCATCTGATTCTGCATTCCATCCATCTAACTCTGCAAAACGTTCTTCTAATTTGGCTGCTTTTAGTCCATCTTCTTCTGAAAAATCTGGTTTTGCATATATTTTATCTTTTTCTTTCATGATATTATATAGTTCTGGATTTCCAAGCATAACAGTATCAATAACTGTATATTCCTCATAAGCAAAGTGGTCTTGTTTTAACATAGATAGTCTTTCGCCTTTATCTAAAACAACTTCTCCTTTACTTGGTTCAATTTCTCCTGATAAAACTTTCAAAAATGTTGATTTACCAGCACCATTAGCTCCAATAATTCCATAGCAATTTCCTTTTGTAAATTTAATATTAACGTCTTCAAACAATACTCTTTTTCCAAAACGTATTGTAACTCCATTTGAACTAAGCAATTTTATTTCCTCCATTTACACAAAATTTAACATATATATTATATATAAAAAAGCCCTGCTTGGCAAGGCTTTTTCAGGACATTTTCCCTCTTTTTTCTTTTAATAATAGGAAACAAGACCATCCCCTATTTCCCGTTAGTTCTCTTCATAAATAACTGCTTTTTTGTCTTTTATTTTCTTGTTTAATTAATAATAAAACTATTTCAATAATTAAGAAAACAATTATACACTAATTACTTCCTTCTTTTCTTAGTTCTTCAATTGATGAAACATCTATGACGTTTTGGACAGTAACTGTTGTATCAACAGGTTCAACCGCATTTTCATCTATATTTGTAAAGTTTTGATCTTCTATGTCATATCTATATGCAACTTGGTTTTCTTCTGTTGTATTTTCTTCTACAACTTCGTTATTGTTTAATACAACATTTTTCACGATTACTATACCAATAATTAATATTGCTACTACTATAATTGCACTTTCTGGTTTCACTTTTTTCTCCTCTTTATAGATTTTAACATACTAATTATATCTATAATTTTTAATGAATACAAGAGAAAATTATAAAATTTCCAATCCTGCAAATTTTGCCATCAATCTTTTATGCCCCACTTTCTCAAAATCAATATCTACTTTTAAATCATCACCTTCGGCTTCTACTTTGCTAATAACACCCTCTCCAAATTTCTTATGAAATACTTTCACTCCTGCATTATATGCAGAAAGATCCACATTTCCATTTGCTTTTGGTTTATTATTAAGTGATTTCAAGAAACTATCAGCACTTCTAAATTGGAACCCATTTGCTGCACTAGCAGTAACACCTGCAGAATCTCCAACTCGATACGTTTTTATAGCGCTTCCTGAATTTTCATGATAAGAAGATTTTGATTTTCCATAACTCCACTCTAAATTCCCATAGTCTGAAAATCTATCTTGCCCTTCAAATCTAGAACGATTTTCTTCAAATGCTTCCTCTTTCCCCTCTAACATATCCGATGGGATTTCCTTGATAAATCTCGATGGTTGATTATAACTTGTAGAACCATATGTTGTTCTCATTTTAGAACAAGTCATAAACAATCTTTCTTTTGCTCTAGTAATTCCAACATAGCAAAGTCTTCTTTCCTCTTCTAATTCTCCTGGTTCCCCAATAGATTTATATCCTGGGAAAAGTCCTTCTTCCATTCCTACCAAAAATACAACTGGAAATTCTAATCCTTTTGCACTATGTAAAGTCATTAAAGTTACTGTTTCTTCGCCTTCTTCTAAATTATCAATATCAGAACTCAAAGCAACATCTTCTAAAAATTCCTCTAATCCAGAATCTACCATTTCGTCCTCGAATTCTTCAGCCATTGTTAATAATTGATCTAAGTTATCAATTCTACTTTCTGCTTTTAATTTTTCATCTAATTTATCTTCATTTTGTAAAGCTTGTAAATAGCCAGTTTCTTTTAAAGCTTTTGATAATAATTCAGAAATACTCAGTTCTTCTTTTTCCACTCTTAACTTTTCAATACAATCAATAAATTCTCTTGTATTTGCAAAAACTCTAGTTTGTCCATACTAATCTGCTCTTTTAATAACATCATACATAGAAATTCCTTCATTAATTGCAATTTCTTCAATATTTGCTAAGCTAGTATTTCCGACCCCTCTTTTTGGCTCATTAATAATTCTAGATAAACTCAAATTATCATTTGTATTTTGAATTAATCTTAAATAAGCAAGTGCATCTTTAATTTCTTTTCTTTCAAAGAATTTCAAGCCACCTATCACTTTATATGGAATTTGCTCTCTTACTAAAACTTGTTCTAGGACTCTAGATTGAGAGTTTGTTCTATACAAAATCGCAAAATCAGAGTTTTTATAATATTCTGTACTCTTTAAGGAAATGATTTTCTTTACAACAAAATTTGCTTCACCATATTCATCTTCGCTTCTAAATACTTCTGGTAATTCTCCAACTTCATTTTTAGTCCATAATTTCTTTTCATACTTTGTTTCATTATTTTTAATAACAGAATTAGCTGCATTTAAAATACTACCTGTACATCTATAATTTTGTTCTAGTTTTATAATTTCAGTTCCTGGAAAATCTTTTTCAAAATTTAAAATATTAGAAATATCTGCTCCTCTAAAAGAATAAATTCCCTGGTCATTATCTCCAACTACCGTAATATTTCCATATTTAGAAGCAAGTAAAGTTACCAAAGTAAATTGTGCTTTATTTGTATCCTGATATTCATCTACTAAAACATATTTAAATTTTTCTGAATAATACTCTAATACATCTGGATTTTCCATCATAATTTTAATTACAAAATTAATAATATCGTCAAAATCAATCGCATTATTTTCTTGCAATCTCTTTTGATAGATTTTATAAATTTCGCCAATTTTTTCTTTTCTAAAATCTCCATTCGCTTTTAAGCTATATGCAGCTGGTTCTAACATATCATTTTTGGCATTACTAATTTCATATTGAACAGACTTATCTGTAAATATTTTATCATCTAGTTCTTGCCCCTTTAAAATTTGTTTAATTAAAGATCTTTGATCTGTTGTATCAAAAATAACAAAAGAACTTGAAAATCCTAATCTATCAATATATTTTCTTAAAATTCTCACACAGATAGAATGAAATGTTCCAATCCACATGTCTTTTGTAACATCACCAATTAATTTTTCTACTCTTTCTTTCATTTCATTAGCAGCTTTATTGGTAAACGTAATTGCTAAGATATCCCATGGCTTTACATTTTTTTCGCTCATTAAATAAGCAATTTTATGTGTTAATACTTTTGTTTTTCCGTGATCCAGCACCTGCTATTACTAAGCAAGGCCCTTCTGTTTTTACAACAGCCTCATACTGTTTATCATTCAATCCTTCTAGTAAATCCATTTTTACTCCCTTCATTTATCGTTTGTTTGATAAGAACTATCGTTTGGTATTATATAATAATTTTTGCCTTTCGTCAATTCATTTTTAAAAAATAAAAAACGAGAAAAGGCTCCTTGCGGAGCCCCCCTCTTATCTCTTGATCAGGTCTTTCATAGCCTTAATGAGGGCCGGAATAGCCATCAGGCCAAGGAGTATAACAACGACTCCCATGATACGAATACCAACCCGCATCACGTCATCCGTAATTACTCCTGCACCCCATCCTGCCATTACTACCAAAAAGATACACGAAGCAATCATCAGTGCCATTGACAGTTTTTTCATCTTCTCACCCTTTCTAGCAAAAGCCTGAAATTTAACGTATCGGTCCCCCGAGTGCGTCATAAACGCCAACTGTACTTCTATTATAGCATTTGAGTAACAAAATTTCAAATATTCCGATTTTTCTATTGAATATTTCATCGAAAAATTGTATAATTTGTTTGAATTAATCAAAAGGGGGGTTTTTCAATGTATTTTAATGAAACCAAATATAAAAAATGTATTGGACATTTAATTGCTATTAAAACATGTATTGTCATTTCTTATATCATTATCTTTGCATGCATTGGAGCTGGAATAGGATATCCTATTATGGAATATATGGATGAAGATTGGTATGTAATGGCTATTGGAGCCGGAATTGGAGCAATTCTTGGATTAATCATTGGCCTTTTCTCTACTTGGAGAATCGAAATGAAAATTCAAGAATCTTATTGGAAAATTGATGTTATTAATGAATTACAAAAACAAACATCTATTGCCAATAAAAATACTCCTGTTGCTAAGACAGTAGTAGCAATCGAAAATAAATCTAATCCAACAGCTGGAACTGCTCAAGCAACAAATAATGCAGTACCTGAGAAAAAAGAAGAAATAAAAGAATCTTAAAAGGCAAAAAACCTTGTAGAAATAATATCTACAAGGTTTTATTTTTACTTTATTACTTTAATTATATCTTTCAATCAATCTTCTTTGATTTGGAATTAAAGAAAAGATTCCTAATAACAATCCCATTTCAACAATTAATGTTTGAACTAATGTATTTGCTTTGTTCATCTCATATTCTTCAATTAATTCTTCTTCTTTTTCTTCCGCGTAAATTGAATTTGATTGATTATAAAACATTAAGTCTCTAGTAATTTGTATTCTTTCATTACTAAATCTTGTAATCATATAAATAATAATTGTTGCTACTGAAAAAGCTACCAAACAAATATAAAAGAAATTCATTTTGGTACAAACATTATCTACTTCTTTTTTTTCGATTTTACAATTTTTAAATAAGTCATAAGTGCTTAATCTACAAGTACCTCTCACCAAAAAGAAAATCAAAATTGCTGCCATTAATGGTAATGTATATTTTAATACATCATAATTTACAACATTTCTATTATTATCAACTAACCATGTTGTAAATATTGCAATCGTCAAAAAAATAAAAATAAGTAATATTCCATAAGCAACAAATCCGTTAATCAATGCTTTTACTGCTGTTCTAGGAACTATACTTTTTTTCTCTACTACTTTCTTTTTTTCTTCCATTTTCACACGTTCCTCTCTATCAAGCAAACCTGCTCTTCATTTTTCATACGTTTTTATACATCTCAATTATAACCTATAAGAAAAAAAGTTACAACAATTTTTATGAAAAAATTATATACGTTTTTATTACAATTTTTATAAATAACTATTAATTTTCATCACCTTTTAAACGTTCTGCTCTGTCTGTTGCAATTAAATTATCTATCATTTCATCTAAATCACCATTTAAGAAATTATCAAATTGGAATGTACTAAATCCAATTCTATGGTCTGTAATTCTTCCTTGAGGATAATTATAAGTTCTAATTTTCTCACTTCTATCCCCAGAACCGACTTGACTTCTTCTTTCTTGGGCTAACTCTTTATCTTGTTTTTCTTTTTCCATTTGATATAATCTAGAACGAAGCAATCTCATCGCATACTCTCTATTTTGAACTTGAGAACGCTCTGTTTGGCATTCTGCTACAATTCCTGTTGGCTCATGGATTAATCTTACTGCTGATGAAGTTTTGTTAACATGCTGTCCACCTGCACCGCTAGCTCTATAAACTTCCATTCTAATATCTGCTGGATTAATTTCAACCTCCACATCTTCAACTTCAGGAAGAACCGCAACAGTAGCTGTAGAAGTATGAATCCTTCCACTAGATTCTGTATCAGGAACTCTTTGTACTCTGTGTACTCCTGATTCAAATTTAAATCTAGAATAAGCTCCTTTTCCAGTAATCATAAATGAAATTTTGTTATATCCACCTAGCTCTGTTTCATTACTATCAATTACTTCAATTTTAAAATGTTTTCTTTCTGCATACATAGAATACATTCTAAATAAAGTTCCTGCAAATAAAGCTGCTTCTTCTCCACCTGCTCCGCTACGAATTTCACAAATTACGTTATTATCATCATTTGGATCTTTTGGAATTAAAAGAATTTTTAGTTCTTCTTCTAAAACTGGAAGTTTTTCTTTTGCAGCTAGCATCTCTTCTTCCGCTAAGTCCTTCATTTCAGAATCGTTCATCATTTCTTTTGCTTCTTCAAAATCTTTCTGAGCTTGCTTATATTCTCTGTATTTAAATACAACATCTTCAATGGAGCTATGTTCTTTCATTAGCTTTTTCCACTCATTTTGGTTAGAAATAACTTCTGGATCACTAATTAATTTATTTAATTCTTCATAACGGCTTTCTACGCCTTCTAATTTCTGAAACATGTTTACCTCTTCTTTCATTTTTTATACGTTTCAAATTATAACACAGAAATACCTAACTTTCAAGCTCTATATAGTTATAATCTATATTTAGTCTATTTAATATTTCTACTTCTCGATAAGAACAAGTAAAAATAATTATTTGCTTATCTTGATATTCTCTATTCATAAATGCCAAAATGTTTTCTAATCTATTATCATCAAAAAATGCAAATACTTCGTCTAAGATGATTGGCATTGTTTCTTTTATGATTGTTTCAACACTTGCTAAACGCAATCCCAAATACATTTGATCAATCGTTCCTTGGCTCAATCTTTCCACTGGTAAAAATCTTCCATCTTCTACTTCTACAATTAATCCTTCTGTATCTGTAAAATTAATATTTTGATATTTTTCATTTGAAACATGGGAAGCAATATTGCTTAGTTTAGTAGTAAACTCTGGACTTATACTACTCCTAATATTTTCATAAGCACTTTCCAAACCTTCCTTGGCTAACTCATAAGAATGATTTAAAGAAATCAAATCTTTTTTCTCTTCCTCTAGTCGGAATAATTCTTCTTGTACTTTGGAAATTGCATTTAGTTCTTCTTGCATCAATTCCTTTTGGTTTTGTTTTGCACCTTTTTCAATTTTCAATGTATTCATCTTATCATTTTGGTTTCCAATTTTTCGTTCTAATTCTTCTGCTTCTAGTTCAAAAGCTGCCTCAATAAAATCGGAATCTAATTTTTCTTCAAAATTATTCATTACCAAACGATTTACTTCATTTTCTGCTTCTTTTAATTCGCCTTGTTTCATATCAATTTCAGCTTGGCAAGATTTTATATTATTTCTTAAAATACCAATCTCTTGTTCTATTTTCTTTTCTAGTTCATCAATTTCTTTTAATCTTACCTTTTTGGAATTATTAAATTTTATTTTTCTTACTATGTCTATAACAATCATCAAAAACGACAAAAGTGTTAGAATGATTGAAATCATTATATTCTTTTTTAAGACAAAATAAGTAATTGCTCCAACAACTAAAATCACGAAAGAAAGAATTATAAAAAATGAAGATTTTTTCTCATTCCTAATTTTCTCTTTGGCTTCTTTGTCAATTTTCTCATCTAGCTCTTCGATTTTATCAAAATACTCATCTCTTATATTCTTAACTACATCAATTTCGCTATTTTTTATTTTACTTTTTTCATTACTCTCTTTCAAAACACGATATAAATTTAATTTTATTTCTTCATTATCTATTTTATCTTGAATTTTTTGAACTTCATTATCATTCTCTTCAATAAATCCTTTATAGACTTCTAATTTTTCCTTTGCATTTTGTAATTCTTCTATTCTAGTATTCACTAAATTCAAAGGTTTTTCTTTAGTCCTATCTGTTCCAACATTCTCTAGTTGCATTTTATTTATTTTGTCTAAAGTCTTCTGATAAGAAATATTTTCGTCTCCTGAAGTTACAATATTGCTGATTTTTTGAATCATTGCACTTTGAACTGACTTATTCATTATAACGTCGTTTTGATTAACAACAATTGTATTTTTAAATGTATCTTCATCCACTTTAATTTGGTCATAAATAAAGTCAATTCCTTTATTTTTATCCATGGAATAATTTAATGAAATATCTTGCTTTTGTTGGTTATAAATCACAGGATTCTTTTTCTTAAAATCTCTAAATACTTCATAACTTTCGCCACTATCTAGCTCATAAGCTATTTTCCCAGAGAAATCTTCCGTTTTCCATGGCATATATCGATCATATTCTGAAATTTCTTTTCCATTTTTATTTTTGCTAGCACCATAAAAAATAGATTCCATAAAGCTTAATAAAGTAGATTTTCCAGATTCATTTCTACCATAAATAATATTCATTTTAGAATCGAATTTTATTTCTTTATCAGATAATTTTCCATATCCGTTTATTTTTAGATTATTGATTTTCAAAACAATTCTCCTATTCTCTCAAAGAATTTAATCCTATCTCTATTGCCTTTTCTACTTCGTTTCTTGTAGTATTCCCGTCTTCTAACTTTTTCAACATCTCTTGCACGAAAAGGCCCCTTAATGTCTTTTCATATTTTATTTCTTCTAAATTATATTTTAATTTTGTCTCATCTTTTATTTTTAAAATATTGGGTTTCACAATCAATTTAAATATATCTCTTGTGTTAATTTCAAAATTTCTATCTCCTACAAGAATAATTTCATATAATTGGTTTTCATCTAGTCTCAACTCATTTATCATTTCTACTAAATCTTCTTTAGATTCGCACTTATCCACACTTTGTTCCAATTTTGTAAATTCTGTATCATCAAATTTCACAAATTCATATTTTAGCTCTCTATTTTCATCAATTTCTCCGTACAATCATTCCATGGCTACCAGTTTCATCAAAACCAAGAGATACTAAGGATCCTGGATATACTATTCTTTGTTGCCTATCAGAATCATAATATGGTTTATGAATATGACCAAGCGCAATATAATCCATTCCTAAATCTTTTAATCTGCTCTCCAATACAGGATTGTATTCTCTATTTTCTATTGCTCCACCATCAAGACTTGCGTGCATTACCAAAAAATTAGGTTTTTCATTGAAAAGAACATTTAAAGAACTATAATTTACATCTTTGCAATAAAAGTCTTGAAATCCCATTCCATAAATATTTGCATCCGCTAACTCTTTACATTCAAATGCACCTTTAAAAATATAGACATTTGGCGCAAATTCAAACTCTGCATAATAGGAATTCTTTAAGTAAGGATCATGATTGCCAGGGCTAATAAATACCTTTGTTTCCGGAATTTCTAAAAACAAGCTATTGATATAACTTATTGTACTCTTTCTTACATATTCATTTTCATATAAATCTCCAGAAATAAATAGAAACCTAATATCATTTTCTTTAATATAATTAATTACTTTTTTAAATACATTTCTTTGATCTAGTCTTCTTAATTCTGATAAATTTTCTCTTACAGATAAACTAGAAAATGGACAATCAAAATGAACGTCCGCTATATGAACAAATTTCATAAATCAACCTCAAATTCGTTTTTATTTATGTATACCATTATAAAACAAAAGTTTGTATTCGTCAAGAGGGAAAATGGGACGTACCACTTTTCCCTCTATTAATTTAAAAAGAGGGAAAAGTGGTACGTCCCATTTTCCCTCTTTTTCTAGTTATTATCATCGTCATCATCATCTAATGCGCCAAATAATTCATCAAATTTTGCCTCTAATTCTTTTTGAATATCAATATCGGTTGTTTCCTTCTTCACTTGCTTTTTAGCAGGAGCAGGAGCTGTCATTGTAGCAGTTGGTGCAGACTCTTCTAAAGCACTCATTCCAGGTAATGTGTCACCTGTGTCATATGTACTACTTGCAGGTGCTGAAGCACTTCCACTTGCTCCTCCATCTGTTTCTTCGTCTTCAAATAATGAATCAAGTGATGGGAAGTTTTCAGCATTTTCCTCTTGTCCTTCCTCATATGGATTCATTGGATTATATTTTCTCCAATTTGCTCTTTGTACTTGAACATCATTATGATCTGCTTTATATTTTTCAACCAATTTTGCTTCTGGATATTTAAAATAATAATATTTATTGGCTTTAATTGGCTTAATACCTTTTTCAAAAATGATACACAAATCATTATCCATTCTTCTTAACTCATCAGGTGTCATTAAAGATCTTGCCATAATCTGATCTGATTCAGAAGAGCCTTGTTTCCATTCCCCTCTATCTCTGTTAACAGAATAATTATTTCTCGTAATTGTTTTCTCACCTAACTGTTTTGAAAAATACTCAACTGTCTTCTGAGAGTTAGATCCTAAAAATACGTGTGTATCGCAGTTACCAATAATTGTTTCATTTGCTTTTTCATAAACAGCTTCTAACTGATCCAAATTCTGTAGGATTACTGAAAATGAAATTTTTCTAGATCTTGAGGTTGAAATCTTTTTATCAAAATCTGGAATATGTCCAATATTTGCGAACTCGTCTAAAATAAAGTATGTAGGAATTGGAAGTGCTCCTCCATTCTTATCAGCGTAATCATATAATTGTTGAATCATCTGTGAGAAAAAGATTGTTAATAAGAAATCATAAGCTGTATGTGTATCTGAAGAAATAACATATACAACTGTTTTTTCAGCACCAATTTGCTCGAAATTAATTGTATCAGTTGATGTTACTTCAGCAATTTCTTTTGAATCAAATTTACCTAATTTTGATTGCAATGTTGATAAAATAGAACTATATGTTTTTTCTGGTGCAATCTCAATAGATTTATAATTCATTCTAGCTGGATGGTCATATGGTAAAACTTCCATCAATTCAGTCAATTTATTTCCACCACCACTATTATTAGCAGCTCTTACCATTTCCGCACAGCTTGCTAAGTTTTGTTCTTCTGGTGGTCTAACAGCTTTTAAGAAATAAATTAATGCTTTTAAAAGCATTTCAGCCATGTTATCCCAATATGGATCTGATTGAGAACCATCTGAACTTTGGCCTTTCATAATTGTATTAGCAATAACGTCAACATCTATTTCATTTTTAATATGTGATAATGGATTATATCCATCACTGTTTTCAGGATTTACTAAGTTCAAAACTTTTACATTATAGCCTTTTGCTTGAAAGTATCCAGCAGTTTTATCATAAAGCTCACCTTTAGGATCTGTAAATACATAAGAACCTAATAATTGAAGTGCATTTGGAATAACGTATGATGCAGATTTACCAGCACCAGAACCTCCGTACAACTAACACGTTTACGTTACCACGTTTATCAACTGGTAAGTAATTTTTTTCTGCTAAAATAATACCTTCTTTTTTACTTAAAACTCTATATTGTTCTCCTCCTGTTGCCCAATCACTAGAACCATTTTCAATTTCATCATATTCATGTTTAGGAAGCGCTTTGAAAACACCTACGAATATAAACATAATTGCAAATAAAACAAAATATTTTGTTCCTGTCCAAAAAGCTGGACCATATTTGCTAGAAAATACAGATGTAATATTTTCTCCAATCTTTGTTAAATATCCTAATTTCATAAAGAAAACTTCAAACCAATCATCTCCAGCTTTTGCTGCAAGGTTTGCATCTGTAACAGCTCTACTTATTGGAGCAACTAACCCAAAAATGCCAACAAGAATGGCTAATGCATAAACAATTAGCCTCGATTTCATTTTTTGTAATGCTCTTTTAATCTTTTCACCAAAACTCATTACATTCACCTTTTCCTATGTAATATTTTCCGTCAGGAATTATTCTAATCTATCGTCAATACCATTATTGTCTTTATCATGGTCCTCAACTTCTGGCTCCTGTTCGCCTCTTTCAGCTTTAGCTCTCTTAGCCTCTATATATGCTTGTGAAGTAAGAGCTCCCCTTGCTTGTATTGCTCTTTTTACTTCTTCTATACTAAGCTTTATAGCACTTTTAGCTTCTGGACTATCTAACATTGGTTGTCCGACTAATGTCATTCCAATTGAAACATATTCAGCTAATACCTGGTTTATATCTCCACCAAGTGCTAATTGATCTAGTCCTAGATTGACATCTATTAATTTTGAAGTCTCTGTAATTGTATTATCTCCGACTCCTTCTACTCCAAGATCTTTTGCTGGATCGCGTTCAGCCATATCTGTAGTTGCTACAGTTTTACTTTCTCTTGGTATTTGTTTACTCTTTATATATGATAGGTATGATTTATTATTACTAGCTCCACTTGGAGTATTAGTAGTTTCTACACTCATGATTTAATCTCCTTTCACGTCATCGCTCTCTATTATTTTTTCTTTTCTCTTACCTCAAATGCAAAATATTTCTTATAAGGTTTTAATTTACATTTTCCTTTTACTTCGTTTGCTTCTTCGTCAAAGTATAATACTGGTTTTACCTCTTCTGTAGTTTCTAAATCGATAATAGAGATTTGCCTCTTCATATTTGGAGTATAGGCAAATTCCTTGAATTCTGTTTCTTCTTCGCTATATAATGTCTTAATATTTAATGGTGTTGGCTTTTTAGAAATTCTAACTTGGTTATAATCTAAAAATCCGCTATTAACCACTACTCTTCCTTTTCCAAATGAAAAAATAACTAAGTCATTTCCTTCAGGCGCAGGATTGTCTACAAAGAATGTTTTCTTTGTTTTGTCCCCTACAAATTCCACTGCGCAATCCAGTCTTTCTACTGTGTATTTAGGCGAAGTTTTTAAAAATTCCTTTTCTGTTCTGTTAATTTGGTAGATAACAGTATCTACATCTTTTGGGTCAGTAATGCTAAAATACTTTCCCTGAACTTCATTTAATTCGTCCATTTTTACACCCCTTCTTACATTCTTAAATGTACTCATCATTTGCAAATTACCTTTTCTATTATATCTCAAAAAAGCAATTATGTCAATGATTTTTGATATTTATGTAAACTTCATTAAGCAATATTCCTTGGATTGAATCTCGATTCTTCTTTAAATTGCTTAAATAAGTTTAGCTCCTTTTCGCTAGGATTCTTAGGAATCATTATTTTTGTTTCCAAAATTAAATCTCCTCTTCCTCCTTTTCCATCTTTGTATCCTTTATTTTCTAATCTAATTTCTTCACCGCTTTCTATACCAGATGGAATATAAACTGATATTTCTTCATCTATCGTTTTTACCATAACTTTTGTACTTAAAGCTGCTTCCCAAGGAGTTAAATATAAATTTGTTCTTAAATTGAAACCATCTAACTTGAAATCATCATTGTCATCTATTTTCACTCTAATAAATAGATCACCATTTCTTCCCCCGTCTTTTCCAAGTTTTCCGCTGACCAACTAATCGAATTCTCTCATTATTTTGAATTCCTGGTGGTACACTTATTGTAAATGTTTTTATTTTTCCATCAACAGTTCTTAGTCCCAATTGTTTATCATTTCCATAAAACGCATCTTCTAAAGAAATATTGATTTCTGTTTCAATATTTTCTCCTCTTATTGCATTTTTTACTACTCTTTGTTTCTTTTTACTACTATCAAATATATTTCCAAAAAACATCTTCCAAATTGCTTCGCCTCTGGAATTTGCTTGATAAGCATTATTTCTTTGTTTTCTTCCTACATTTGCATTCCAAACTCGATCATATCTTCTTTTACTGATTGCATTTGAAAGCATTTTATAAGCCTCATTAATATCTTTAAATCTTTCTTCATATTGCCTACTACCACCATTTACATCAGGATGGTACTTTTTAGCTTGCTCTTTGTAGGCAATTTTTATATCATTCAAAGATACTTTGTTGGTTTCTAATCCTAGTATCTTATAATAATCTTTGAATATCATTTAAACATCCTCCGAACATACTAATTCATTTGCATTATATCAAAATTTTATAGGTTTGTGAATAGATATTTTACATAATCCGCTTATTTTTTATAAAAATTATATGCTTTAACAGAATCCAAATGAATATATAATTCTTTTCTTAAAATGGATTCCAAATTCCATTTTAAAACATATAGCATTCCTTCATCAATATCTTTCTTAACTAAATTTACAGTTTGTCCCACTGTTAACTCATTAGATTTATCTGGATACACTCGTCCAGGCTCTGTTGCATCTGCTAAATAAATTACTTTTTCTAGCATTGACATATTTTCTCTTCCTGTTGTGTGATAACTAATAGCATTTACAATATCATCTGACAAACCATATTCATATTTAGCAATTAAACCAGCCACTTTCCCATGCAATAAATTATGATTTTTCTTTTCAACCTCATCTGGTTCATATCCATATTTTTCAAAAATCTCATAACTCGTCTCGTCTGGATATTCTTTTGCAACATCATGTAAAATGGCAGCATATCTTGCATCTTTTAAATCTACACCATAAATTTTAGCATATTCCTCAGCTCGGCTTACTACTCCTAAAATATGCTTAAATCGTTTTTCAGAAACCTCATTTTTTACTCTCTCATATAATTCTTCATAAGTCACCATTTTTATTCTCCTTTTACCATTTTAAGGATATTCCCCCAAAAATAAGTTTTCTATGAAAATTTTATATTTAAAATGATGGAAAGTCAAGCAAAAATACCTAGGATCTACATCTCCTAGGTATTTTTATACATACAATTTAACTTCTTTTTACTCCGCCAGTTAATGCTAAAATGTTTTGATCATAAGAGAATGTTAATTTTTCTCTTGCCGAATGTCTCTTAATTGCAATATTAATTGCTTCATCTAAAACATCTTCAAATTTCTTGTGACTAGCCTCAAACAAGTACCAAGAAAGTGCTCCTGGAATAGTATTAATTTCATTAACATAGACTTTATTTGTTTCTTCGTCAATTAAGAAGTCAATTCTAGAAATTCCACTACACCCTAATAATTTAAATGTTTTTTGGGCTAAATCTTGAATTTCTGCTCTTGTCTCAGCAGGAATATCTGCCGGAAGCTTCTTTCCTTCCATACTATTGTTAACTCCACCTGTGCCACCTTTTCTAGCTCCCATTTTTCCGCCTTTACGTGGACCAAATTTTCCTGCTTTTCCACCTTTTGTTTTTCCATCGCCAACATACTTATCTGTATAACTTAAAATTTCTCCAGATAATAATGGTTCTTCGCATTCTGTTGCAACAGTTTCAGAAACATCTCCTAAAACAGCACAATTTATTTCTTTTAATTTATTAACGCAATTTTCAATTAAAATTCTATCTGAAAACTCCATTGCAAAATTAATTGCCTCAATCAATTCTGCTTGATTATGAACCTTTTTAATACCAACGCTTGAACCCAAATTTCCTGGTTTTACAATTAATGGATATTTTAATTTTTCGTTAATTTCTTTCAAAATCTTTTCTTCATCTTTCACATAGTCTGTTGTAAAGAAACTTACATAATCTACTACTGGAAGTCCTGATTCTTTCAATACTTTCTTAAATACAATTTTATCCATTCCAACACTAGAAGCTAATACATCTGGTCCTACAAATGGAATATCTAATAAATTTAAGAACCCTGCAATTGTTCCATCTTCCACATTTGTTCCATGAACAATTGGAAATGCAACATCAATTGTATTTAGCACTTTCTTTCCAATAATTGGGGCTGGAACCCTTACTACTTCAATCCTTTTTCCAGTATTTACTACTGCTACTTGATAACATCTTTTTAATAAGACGTCCATATCTCTATACATTTCTAGATCCAATAAATCATCACCTGTATACATTACTCCTTGTTTAGATATGTATATTGGTACAATTTCATATTTATTTTCATCTAATCTCAAAGTTGCTTCAATCATTGAGATAATTGAAATTTCATGTTCAACTGACTTTCCTCCAAAGAAAACTCCAACTTTAATCATTTAAAATCACTCCTTTATAGATAATTATCTGGTAAGTCGTTTTCTAAAAGAACGACTGTATTTGCATCCATTAACTCATACATTTTCTTAAGAGCCTCATCTAAATTTTTAGCCACCATTATCTGGTTTTCTGGATACTTTGCTTCTTTTACACCATCAAGCATAGGTCCTGCTTGCTTTTCACCAACTAAAATAATGAAATCACTATGTTTTGTTGCTTCGAATCCCAATTTTTTATTGATCTCATAAGATCTATCGCCTAGCTCTACAATACCTGGTGTAATTAAAACTCTTTTTCTATTTTTAAATGAGCCTAAAACTTCTAACGCCATCCCTGCTCCACGTTCATTAGAATTATAAGAATCATCAATAATAACGCTTCCATTAGGATTTGGACGTAATTCTAATCTATGTTCTACAGGCTTGATAAATTTGACTCCCATTTTAATTTGTTCTTCTGAAAGTCCTAATTTATCTGCTACTGCTACGCCACCTACAATATTTAAAACATTTAATTTTCCTAATAATTTTGTTTTAATATTTATTTTTCTGTCGCCTGGCATAACAACGTCAAAACTTGAACCCTTTTCGTCTATTTCAATATTTTCTGCATAATAGTCACTATCTTCATGCAATCCATATTTTACATACTCTTTACTAATCTCTACTTTTCTAATGTTCTCGTCTTCCCAATTAACAAATGCTAAACCATTTTCACTGTCTAATGAATCTACTAACTCAAATTTGGTTTTAGCAACATTTTCTACTGTTTTAAAGGTATCTAAATGTTGAGGACCAACTGCTGTAATTACTGCGAAATCAGGATGAACAATATCACAAATTTCTTTAATATCCCCTCTATATTTTGCTCCCATCTCACAAATAAACGTATTATGAATTGGTTTCAATTGTTCATTAATTGTTCTAACAACTCCCATCGTTGTATTATAACTTGCTGGTGTCATTAAACAATTATATTTTTGAGAAAGTATTGTATTGATTACGTGTTTCGTACTTGTTTTTCCAAAACTTCCTGTAACTCCAATTACTTTTAAACCAGAATTTTCATTTAATTTATTACTTGCTTTTTTACAGAAACCATTATTAATACTTTTTTCAATAGGACTTGTAATTAATGCAACAATGTAAACAAATACATAGCTAATCATTGCTAAAATATTCAATACAATCATTGAAACTTTGTCTGGATATACATTTACTAAAATTCCAAGTAAGACAATCAAAACAAAATAAGTTAAAAATTGTCTTTTTACTCTCTTAGTAACTACAAATCGTGTTTTTTCTTTTTGAACAGGAATTGTAAGAAACAACAACACATATGTAATCATTGTTAAAATAATGCCTGCTGTCTCATATCCTAACGCTAGCACAATACTAGAAATTAGTAACAGCCCAATCTTTTTAAAGTCGAATACTATACTAATATTTTGCTTCATCCATTTAATATATCTATCTTTGTAATAATGTTCTAATTGCAACATATGAAGCCCTTTTCTGTTAGTCCTCAAAAAATAAGCCAAGAACAAAACAAAGATAATATTTATTTTTAAATATGGCATTCTTAAAATGCCTCCCTTCTATTTTTCCTCATTTTTAGAATTTAAAAATGAATCCAATACTAACTTACAATTTTCTATATTTTCTAAATAAGAAAAATGCGTTCCATATGGGTACTCTACTAAACCAGCATTTGGAATTAATTTCTCCATTATTTTAGCATCACTAATTGGAGTTGCAGTATCCATACCTCCCCAAATCAAAAGCGTTGGAACTTTTATATTCGGTAAAATATCTTTTACATCTTCATTAACGATGATTTTCATTGTATCCTTCAAAACTGGTGCAGATAGCTTGTAGTCATTAGAACCTACTTTTCCTCTAAGGCGTTCTTTAAACTCTTTCATTCCTTTTGTATTAGGTAATAAGTTTAAGAATAATTTTCCTGTTTTAAATACAGCAAGTTTTGCATAATATCCCCCAGATCTTTTAGGCTTAATTCCAGCACTATCAATTAGCACTATTTTTTTAGCTTCCACCATATTTTTTCCAACTGCATTAATAATTATTCTTCCACCGTTTGAATGGCCAATTAAAACTGGGTTTTCAATGTTCAATTTTTCTAAAAATTCTTTCAAAAATTCTGCGAAATCATCTGAATTTAGTGGTTCTTCTGGTAAACTACTCTTTCCAAAGCCTACTACATCTACAAGATATACTTGATGCGTCTTTACGAGATTTGTTGTAAGCGGTCTCATGGATTCTAAATCGGTAAGCCATCCATGCAAAAATACTACTGGTTCACCTTCACCTAGAACTTCATAGTTAATACCCCAGTTTTTAATTTTAACTTGCAACCTTTTCACCTCTTCTTTTTAGTTTTACTACAATTTATTCAAATTATCAGTTTTTGTTACGCATTATATCATATACTATTTTTGCGGATTTTTCAAGTATTATCCAGCAAATTAAACCAAAAAATACCTAGAAGTTTAAACTATCTAGGTACCTTTCATTTTTAATAAAATTTTACACTATAGCTACATTTAAAAATTTCTCCTGGTTTCAAATGAATTAAATTCTCTTTATTCTCATATTTTCCATCTGAGTCTACTTTATCAGCTGTATTAAACCAAGGCTCAATACATATAAATTTTGCTCCCGGTTTTGACCAAATTCCTAAAATTGGAAAATCTGTAAAATCAAATTCTAAAAGCTTCTGATTATTTTCTTTTAAAACCACTTTATTAGATTTTAAATTTTTAAGAATAATCGCATCATCATCAAAAATATTGGGATGCAGTTTCATTTTATTTTCAATAATAAATTTGGTTTTATCCTCTTCCTCTAATTTTACCAATCCATCTACTAACTGATATACTTGCACTTCATCCTCTACTTGTTCAAATTCCAATTCACCATTTGCATAATCACAGCAAAATGCTGGATGTCCACCAAGACCAAAGCAAATTGATTTATTATCTATATTCTTAATCTCATATTTTGTGATTACTGAATCTTCAAAAGCTTCATAACAAATCTTAAATTCAAATTTGTATGGAAATTTTTGGAGAGTTTCTTCATTATATTTTAATAAATAAGAATTTTCTCCTATCCTTTCAAAATTCATATCTCTTGCAAACCCATGTTGGCCCATTTTATAAACTTGGTCTTCTATTATTGTTTCACCATTTCTTAACTTTCCTACAATTGGAAACAAGACTGGCGCATGACGATTCCAATCTTTTAATCCATCATGAAGTTTTTCTTCTCCATTTAATCGAATACTTTCCAATTCAGCACCATAAGTTTTTGTTACTATCTCTATCATAATTTCCTCCTTGCTATAAGCATTAATCTCCTACTCATTTGTTACTAAATCTTGAGAAATTATATCACTACTTTGTGTTTTTTGTATGAAATATTCAAAATTAATTTATACACATTCTACCATAATAAAAAATATATTGTTGATAGAGGTGAAAATTATGTTTTCAAATAATTCAAAAACTGCCAAAGCAATTATTAAAGGCGGAAAAAGATATCCACAAATTTATGGAACAATTTCTTTTGAAGAGATAGATGACGGTACTCTTCTAACTGCACAAGTTTATGGGCTTCCTTCTTCTAATAATGACTGTAAACGGAAGATTTTTCGGTCTTCATATTCATGAACGGAACTTCTTGTACTGGTACTACTGAAGATGAATTTGCAAACGCAAAAACACATCTCAATCCTACACAATGTCCTCATCCTTTTCATGTGGGTGATTTGCCACCATTACTTGAGAACAATGGATACGCCTATATGAGTATTTTAATTAATAAATTTCAAATAAGCGATATTCTTGGAAGAGTTGTAATCATTCATGATATGCCCGATGATTTTACAACTCGGGCCAAGTGGAAATTCTGGAGCAAAAATTGCATGTGGAAAAATCTTATAATGTAAAATTTTTTGTTTCTATAAATTTTTGATTGTTTATGTAAACAATGGTATAATAAAATTGCATTGAAACACAGTTTCAATCGGTGCACTAAAGTCGAGACTTATCTGTAAGTCTCCAACAGAAAGGAGTGACTATGAGAGGATATTGGGAAGTTGGTGAATTCTGGAAGAAAGAAGAAAATAATTACCGGAACATGGTAATTGGCACCAATTGGTATGGAGATACCGCGACCTGGACCTTCTCTGGCGAAAGCCTCAAAGAAGTTCTGGAACGCTGCCACATTATCTGATAACGTCAAGCGCTGCCTAATAAAGGCAGCGCTCCTTCATTTAACTCCATTAAATTGTTAACGTTCCTCCCGATGTTTCTAATAAAATTAAGATTTCTTCTTCTTCTCCGTGTTTCCGCATTAATATACACTAGAAATTGTTTATCTTCCACTTTTCCTTTAAACTCGTAACAATATTTTTCCGTTTTGTCGTCTAAAGGAATTACTGCCATTCTTTCATTCTCAATCACAACATTGTCACTTAATTTAGTTCTTGCTTCTTCAACACCAATTATATTTTCTACAAGAGTTCTATTTGTATGTGCATTTAAATATCCCAATGCTTCCATTCCTAAAACCTCGCCATTATCTAATGCAACCTTTACTTTTATCAAATCTGGATAGTAAATCACTCCATCTTCCTCATAAGCATAATTGATGGTTACAATATTAGATTCTTCTAAAAAATATGTTTCTTTCATTCCTAAATACCCTAATTTTTCTAAATAGGCTTTTCCTTTTGGAATAGCTTCCTCTTTCTTAATTTTTGCTTCATTCACATTTCTATTTTTGATAATTTCCACAATCCAACCACCTTTTTTGGATATTTGAACTTCAAAACTATCTTTTTCTTCTTTTACGTTAAAATTAAAACTTTCTATATCTCCATTCATTTCTTCAAGATATTCTATGTTTATCTCTTCTTCTCCAAATATTTGCTTTAATTTATTAATTGCCTCTTCCTTAGAAATTAAATCCCCTGTCAAGCCAAGTTTATCCTGTTTACTCACATAATCAGAATATGCTCCATCATAAATCAATCCTTCATAATCGTCAAAACTTCCATCAATACTTGCAAATACACTTGTTGCCTCTTCTACTGAATCTAATTTTTTGTCTTTCTTTAAATCGTCCCATGAAATAGCTCCATCATTTAAATCATAGGACAATTGATTAATAATCATCTTCAAATTAGAAGCATAGTCATATAATTTTTTTAAATTACTGAAATCTTCATCGTTTAATTCTTCCCCTCGTAATGTTTTTCTAGATAATGTATAAGAATAATCACTTACTTGATTTAAAAACTTAATTGATTTATCAGATCCATGAGAATCAAATGGAATATTTTTCATATAACTCACTGCCAAATTACTGTCAGCCCAAATTTTAATTAGTGTATCTGTAGAATGCTTACTGTCACTTGAAATCATAGCTTTTGCCAAATAGTTTTCTATATTATTTACATTATTCACAAGTTCTAAAAAAGAATAATTATATTGGTTTATCTCTGTTGTTCTGGCTTGTGTTTTTAAAGAATAAGAATAATATCCAAATCCAAAAACTAATAACAGTAAAATAATCATTAAAAATCTAGTACTTTTTCTCATATTTTTCTCCTTTTTATTATTTATTAATTTTTCTTACTTTTTAATCTTTCCCATTTTCCAAAATTTATGCCTTCAGACTTTATTTATTTTGAAAAAAGTGGTATAATTGATAACGAATTTAAGAAAATTATAAAGGATCGTCCCCATTGTTCAATTATGGACATTTAAGGAACGTCCCCATTGTTCAAAAGGAGAATATTTTGAAAAAGATTTTAATTTTTTATGGTACTTACGGTGGTGGCCACATTGCTGCTGCTAAGTCAATTAAAAATTTTATTGATAGCCATTATGAAGATACAGATATTGAATTTGTCGATTGCATTGAATATATTAGTAAATTTGTTAACAAAGTTTCAACAAAAGCTTATGTAGAATTAACCAAAAACACACCTCATCTATGGAAAACACTTTATACTGGATCTAACAAAGGTTCTTTATCTATGATCTCAAATGCTTCCAACAGAATTATGGCTTTAAAATTAAAAAACTTAATCAAAGAATCTAGACCTGATTTAATTATTTCAACACATCCTTTTAGTAGCCATATGTGTGCAATTTTGAAAAAGAAAAAGCAAATCGATTGTGAATTAGCTACTATTATGACGGACTATCATATTCACAATCAATGGCTTTCACTTCCACAATATGTTGATTATTTCTTTGTGGCAAATGACCAAATGAAACAAGATATGGTTAATTTAAAAATTCCAAGTGATAAAATTTATGTTACCGGTATCCCGGTTTCTCCTAGGTTTAATGAAAACTTCAATAAAAGCGAAATTTTTGATGAATTTTGGCTTGATAAAAACAAATTCACGGTTCTTTTATTTGGTGGAGGCGAATTTGGGCTTGGAAAAAATGTTGCTGTTAAAGTTTTAGAATCAACTATTAGGATGTTTAAAGATATTCAAGTAGTGGCTATTTCTGGGAAAAATAAAAAAATGCATACTGCCTTTGAAGAAATTGTAGAAAAAACAAATTCAGAAGCAAGAGTAAAAGTATTAGAATTTACTGATAAAGTGCCAGAACTAATGGCGATTTCTGGAATTGTTGTAACAAAAGCAGGTGGTTTAACTATTACTGAAAGTTTAGTTTCTAACCTTCCAATAGTTATTATCAACCCAATTCCAGGTCAAGAAGAAGAAAATGCACAATTTCTTGTTGATTCAGGATGTGCTATTTGGATTAAACCAAAAGAGAAAAATATTCCTGGAATTTTTAAAAACTTATATAGAAATAAAGAAAAATTAGAACATATGAAAGAATGTTCTAAAAGGCTTGCTAAACCAGATTCCACAAAGGAAATTTGTGATATCTTATTAAAGCCAAAGGAAGAGATTGAAGATTAAAAAATTAAGAACCAAAGAAAATTAGGTACTCGTCAAAGTGTCTTTAAGGTTCATAAACCCTAAACAGCGATTGAGATGAGATACCTAATTCTCGTTTTGGTTCTTTTTATTTGTTATTATCATTTTTTTCTTTTAATGCTTTATTAATCTTCACTTCTTCAATTGAATGAACAATACAATAAACAACTGCTACTAAAATCATAACTATAATTTCTGTTCCTATTAAAACAGTTCCTACTTCTCCATCCATTACATTCTTTGTTCCTAACACTAAATCTATTAAAGGAAGTATTAAGCAAAATACAAATACTCCAATGATAAACTTAAGCATTGCTCCCCAAGTAATATTTTTAGAATATCTTTTAGTAAAAGCAGTAAATAGAATCATTGCTTCAAAAAGTACTACATATGCAAGCGCACTATATAAAGATTGTGCAACTAAAACTTTAATATCTTCTAATCTTCCTAACTCAAGCAAATATGTTGATTGTCCATCAATTAAATATACAATTACATAGCTAACGACTAACATTGCAATCCCAACTGGAAACCCTAATAAGGCTTTTAAATGTTTTCTCATAACTACCACCTCTTTCTACAAATTCAAAAATTCTTTAATTTTATTAATATACCTTCTAGAAGAATATGTTTGATAACCGGCTAAAGAAGTTAATAACAATTGTTCCTGTAATTTTTGTATTAATATTTTTTACTTTATCAAAATTTACAATTTCAGAATTAGAAATTCTAATAAAATTCTTTTGAGATAATAATTCTTCAATTTCATAAAGTCTACTTTTACTTTGAAACTCTTGTGTTTCTGTTTTAACAATTACTTTTCCGTCACTTGCAAAAACACTTTCGATCTCATCTTCTTTCAAAAAATATGTTTCTTCTCCTAAGTAAACTGTAATTTTTTCCTTTTGATTTGATAATTTTTTCATTAATTCTGAGATTTCTTCATTCATTTCTTTTGCTTGAATAATTACTTTATTGTCCTTTAAATTATTATCAATTTGAATTTCAACTTTCATGTTATTTTCTCCTCTTGAAATCATTATACCTAAAATTTTTAAGTTTGTCAGCAAATTTTAATAAGTGGTTAAAATTGAAAGATAAATGGTAAAAAAATACTGATGAATCCATCATCAGCACTTTTATTTTATCATATAGCCAATCATCACCGAAATAAAATCAATACTCATTATTACAATAATAGATGTAGCTAAAATTTTTTGAAATTTAATATTTATCTTAGAAACTAGCTTCTCTACTATTGGTAAAATAAGATATAATGCAATCATTCCACAAATTGCTAACAGGGAACTATTTCTTAAAGAAATTCTTCCATTTAGATTGAATTTATCATAACTATAATCCCACCAACGTTTATGAAAAAGCATCTCCATTCCCCAACTTGCTATAAACTCTACAGTTGATACTACAATTAAAATAAGCAAAAATACTAGTATTGGAGTAAAATTTATTTTTGCTAATTTTAATTTTTTCTTCATTAATTTTTGCAAAGAAAAGATTAAAATTAATCCTCCAAAACCATATATTGGCAAATAGCATCCATGTAAAAAGCCTCTATTTACAAATCCATTTCCGATTTTGAACTCCCAGGCTACTTCATAAAGCCAACCTAAAAAGCAATACACAAAGAAGCAAATCACATAAAAATACCATTTATTTTTCTTTGTTTTTTCTTCCATATCTTATAATTCACTTCTTCCTTCTAACGCTTTAGCAAGCGTCACTTCATCTGTATACTCTAAATCTCCTCCAATTGGAATTCCTCGTGCAATTCTTGTTACTTTAATTCCTAATGGTTTTACAAGTTTAGAAATATAAATAGAAGTTGCTTCTCCTTCTACTCTTGGATTTGTTGCTAAAATAATTTCTTTAACTCTTCCATCCATTAATCTTGCTAATAATTCTTTAATTTTAATGTCTTCTGGTCCCACTCCATTCATTGGTGAAATAGAACCATGCAATACATGGTAAAGTCCATTATATTCATGCGTTCTTTCCATAGCAATAACATCTTTTACATCTTCTACAACGCAAATAATACTCTCATCCCTTTTAGGATTTGAACAAATATTACATGGATCTGTGTCAGAAATATTAAAACATCTTGAACAAAATTTTAAATTATTTTTAGCATTAATAATGGAATCTGTAAATTCTTTTATTTCTTCCTTACTTTGATCAAGCATATAAAAAGCTAACCTTTGAGCTGTTTTATGCCCGATACTAGGTAGTTTTTCAAAACTCTCAATTAATTTTTCTATTGATGGTGAATATTCCATAGTATCCTCTTATAAATTTAATCCTGGTATATTATATTTTCCCATTGCTTGTGCTTGAGCAGAATCTACTTTTCTCATAGCTTCATTAACACAAGTCATAATTAAGTCTTGTAGCATCTCAACATCTTCAGGATCAACTACATCTTTATTTAACTCTAGAGATTTAATCATTTTATCCCCTGTTACAACTACTTTTACAGCTCCTCCACCAGTTGATGCATCAAATTCTTGAACTGCTAATTCCTCTTGAGATTTTTCCATATCAGCTTGCATTTTTTTGGCTTCTTTCATTAATTGATTAATGTTCATTCCTCCGAATCCGCCACCGAATCCGCCACCGAATCCGCCTGGAAATCCGCCTCTTTTACTCATAATATAATCCTCCTTGTTTATAAATTATTCAATCACATTAATATCAATCCCTAAATTACTCATAGGGTTAGAATCTTTTTTAGAAATTTCTGTTGGAACGCTACCGCCTCCACCTTTTCCGTCCACTAATTTAACATGCCATTGTTTACCAGTTTCTTGTAATAAAATATCTGTTAAATCTTTTCTATTTGCACTATCTTCTAAAAGGCCTTTTACAAAAGGTGTTAATCCATTTGGAAAAATAATTTCTAGAATCATATCGCCTTGTTGATTTACTTTTGTATTTACTAAACTTGTAAAAAGTCTTACTTTTCCACTTGTTCTTAAACTATTAATAACATTTGCCCAATTTACTTCTGAATTTCCAGAATTGTTATCTACAGGTTGCGCTGCCTTTGAAACTTTTTTAACAGGTTCTTTATTTATAGCACTTGGCACTTGTTCTACTTTAGGTTGACTAGTTAATTGCTGTTTTGTTGAATTTGCTACAGCTACTGGCTTCGTTTGATTCACTAAAATATTTCCAGAAGAAATTTTATTCTCTAATTCTTCTACTTTTCTTCTTAATTCTTCTATACCATCGTTTGCAGTAGAACTGCAAGCTTTAATAACTCCTGCTTGGAACATAATTGTCTTTTGGCTTGACCATTTTATTTCATTTTCCAAATCAGATAAACTATATATTGTATTTAAAATTCTCTCACGGCTAACCACATTTGCAATATTTTTAATCTCTTCTAATTCTTCTTTGGTATAAATAGCAAGATTTCCAGATGCCTTAAAAACAAGAACATCTTTCATATATTTAATAACTTCCCATAAGAAATTATTTAAATCTTTTCCGCTATTAATAACATCATCAATTACACTTAACGCCTTTATTTCATCATTTTCAAAAATTGCCTTTGTTATTTGATATATATATTCTAAACTTGGAATGCCCACTAATTCTTTTACTAAATCAATTCCAATTTCATCTGTACTTTCTTGGCAACATCTTTCTAAAATACTAATTCCATCACGCATTGCACCTTCTGATAAAACTGCAATTAATTCTAATGCATCCTCTGCTATTTTAATATCAGATTCCTTACAGATAATTTTTAATCTCTTAACAATATTTTCATTTGTAATTTTTTTAAAGTCAAATCTTTGACATCTAGAAAGAATTGTTGTTGGTAACTTTTGAGGTTCTGTTGTTGCTAAGATAAATTTAACATGTTCCGGTGGCTCTTCCAATGTTTTTAAGAGAGCATTAAATGCACCTGTTGTTAACATATGAACCTCGTCTATAATATATACCCTATATTTTGCTTTTGTAGGTAAAAAATTTACTTCATCACGGATACTTCTGATATCATCCACACTATTGTTAGAAGCTGCATCCATTTCAACAACATCTGTTAAAGAACCATCTAAAATTTCTTTACAAATCTCACACTCATTACAAGGTTCTCCATCTTTTGGATTTAAGCAATTTACTGCTCTTGCTAAAATCTTGGCAGAAGTTGTCTTTCCTGTTCCACGCCCGTCCGGTTAAACAGATATGCATGTCCTACTCTATCTGCCATAATTTGATTTTTCAATGTTGTTGTAATATGATCTTCACCGACCATATCTTCAAATTTAAGTGGTCTAAATTTTCTATATAACGCTGTATATGCCAAATTTTTCGCCCCCTTATTATTAAACAAAAACTTCCCTTAAGGAAAGTATGCAACTCACATAAATACACTACTTATCGCTGCTTCCTTCCGAACCTGACGAGATTCATAGCTTTTTATTGAAGCATACCCTCCTTAAGAGAAGTTTTCTCTTGAGTGATTATATAATGCTTTACGCAAATTTGCAAGAGTTTTTTATAAATTTGCTATATAAACTGCCATATATTGATTTATTTTAGAAAATATATTATAATAGTTCTACATTTTAAGAAAAGGATGATTAAATGAACGAACATAATCAGTTTATGAAAGTTGCACTAAAAGAAGCCCGGAAAAGCGTTTGAAAAAGAAGAAATTCCAGTTGGAGCAGTTATTGTAAAAGATGGAAAAATTATAGCAAGAGCTCATAATTCCAAAGAATCCTCCAAAAATGCTTGTAATCATGCAGAAATTCTAGCAATTGAAAAAGCTTGTAAAAAATTAAATGCTTGGAGATTACTAGATTGTGAAATGTACGTTACTTTGGAACCATGCCCCATGTGTGCTGGTGCTTTAATTAATTCTAGGATTTCCAAAGTTTATATTGGAACAGATGATGAAAAAACTGGAGCTTGTGGATCAAAATTAAATTTATTAGAAGATTATCAATTTAATCATATTGTACAAACTGAAAAATATATTTTACAAGAAGAATGTTCTCGGAATACTCAAAAAATTCTTCAAGTATTTAAGAGAAAGGAATAAAAAAAGAAATGAAATCTAATACAAAGAATGTTCTAAAAAAATCTTTGTTTTTAGCATTTGTTTTAATAGCTATCACAATTGTCATTTCTATCGTTATTCGATATGATGTCGAAGGTGAAAAAACTTTACCATATTCTATTAGTAAGATTTTAATAACAAGTCATGCTTATGCTAATGATAGTGAAAACAAAGCAGAAAACACTATTTGGGATATTAATCTAAAAGCAGATAATAATATTTATATTTATATTGATAAAAACGATGCTGAAACAACTGAAACTATTAAAGAAATAAAGATCAATCACTTCAACATTACTAAATCTCCTAAAATCGGAAACATTAAAGTTTATAGACCTACAGGAGATTTAGGAAATAATCTTTATCAATATAGTGTTCAAGACTATTCTGATAGTGAAATTGTTTATACGGGATCTAGTGTTGATACTCTTAAAAATTTAGATGTTCGTAATGAAGGCGGAATGATAGGTTTTAGAGTTTCTCTAGAAGACTTAGGAAACTATACTTCTAATGAAAGTGTCATTTACAATGGAAGCCTTCTTTCTGAAATTGGCGTTACAAATGAGGATATGCAATTTAGTATTTTATTTGATTTAACCATAACTTTAGATAACGATGTTAGTTTTACAGGAACATTCCAATTAGATTTACCTTGCGGAGATATTATTAACGAAGAAGAACCTCATATTGAACTAACAGATTTTAGTGATATTATTTTCAAAAGAATATAAAGAAAGAGATAATATAGAATTTTTAAGTGAGATAAGGATATATTTTTCTGCAAATTGAGAATCAATTTGCGTTTAGAAAAATGTAGCGGACGCGTCCGAAATCGAGCCTTAAAAATTACTATATTATCTCTTTTCTTGTGTTATTTTTATCTATAATCCAAAAATTAATACAGCTAATTGAAAATATACTAAAACAGAACATGTATCTACAACTGTTGTAATTAATGGTGAAGCCATAATTGCTGGATCAAGTTTTAACCTTTTGGCAAGCATTGGCAAGATACATCCTAAAGATTTAGCAAGCACTACTACTAAAATTAAGGTTAATCCTACAACCAGTGCTAATTTACTTTGATCAAATCCATATTGAATAAAAATTCTTAAAGTATTAACAATAGCTAAACAAGTTCCTACTAAAAGTGCTACCCTTATTTCTTTCCACCAAACTTTGAAAAAATCTTTTAGTCGAATTTCATCTTGTGAAAAACCTCTAATAACTAAAGTTGAAGTTTGTGAGCCACAATTTCCACCTGTATCCATTAATAATGGAACAAATGAAACTAAAATTGGTAAACTTACAAATGCACTTTCATAATTATTTAAAATTCCACCTGTAATAATAGATGTAAGCATTAATAGAATTAACCAAACAATTCTGTTTCTAGCATGTTTAAATACACTTGTTTTAAAATAAGATTCATCATTCGGAATAACGGCAGCCATTTTTTCAAAGTCTTCTTGAATCTCTTCTTGCAAAACGTCGATAGCATCATCAATTGTTACAATACCAACTAATCTTTGTTCTTTATCAACTACTGGCATTGCTAAAAAATTATATTTATCAAACATTTTTGCAACTTCTTCTTGATCATCTAACGTAGAAATTGTAATGACATTGGGATTCATAATATCTTTTACTAATGCAGTTGGCTCTGCAACTAGTAAATCTTTTACATCTACTACTCCAATAATTTTTCTATCGATTGTTAAAACATAACAAGTATAAACTGTTTCTTTGTCTAATCCTATTTTTCTAATCTTCTTGAAAGCATCTTCTACTGTCATATTTTCTTTTAAATCGATAAACTCTGTTGTCATAATTGTTCCAGCAGTATCTTCTGGATATGCCAAAAGTTCATTAATAACTTTTCTATCTTCAGGTTTTACGTTTTTCAAGATTCTTTTTACTACATTAGAAGGCATTTCTTCAATTAAGTCAACCTCATCATCAAAAAATAGCTCATCAATAACACTTTTTAACTCTTTATCTGTTAAACAATTGATTAACTTTTCTTGTACATCTGGCTCTAATTCCGCAAAAATATCTGCTGCCTTTTCTTTTGGCAATATTCTATAAATAATTAAAATTTTATCTTCTTCTAATTCTTCAAATAAACTCGGGAAATCGGCACTATTTATTGATTCTAGATATTTTCTTAAATCATTCAATTTTTGTTCTTCGATTAATTTTAATATTTCTTCTCTCATACCATTTCCCCCTATTCTCTCAGTATTATTTTTAACAAAATATAATGAATATATACTTGCCAAGCCTATTACTGATATATTCTTGTAGATTTCAAAAAAATTATGTAACCCACTTCTTTATTATACTATCTTATGTCAAATATGTCAATATCTTTTTGTTTTAAACTAATTAAAACAATTTTTGTTTATTTATGACATATTTTATAGTATTATCTCTTTTTTTCTCGTTTTATCTTTCATTTTTGCCATTTTTGAAGAGTTTTATATCTCTTGATTTTTTTTTATAACATGGTATAATAAATATGCTTATATGTTCCTTTAGCTCAGCAGGATAGAGCACTCGCCTCCTAAGCGAAAGATGTCGGTTCGAGTCCGGCAAGGAACACCAAACAAAAAATAGATAGTTTATAGAACTATCTATTTTTTGTTTGCACTTGTCAGAGTCGAAAAGGAGTGGTTCATCTTTTGGGGCTTGATAAAGCACCGAAAGTGAACAGAAACAGTCCAATGGACTGTTTCTACAACGCGGCCTTTGGCGAGTCCGGCCTAATTCTTATTATAAAAATACACTCCTCTTCTTTTCAAAAATCTAATAATCATCATAAAATAAGAGACAATATTTTCTCCGTTTATTAGAAAAATCGAAACTAAAATAATGGGTAAAAATAAGATAACAAAAACATAAATTCTTATTGTTATTTTTTGAATCAGCATCTTAAGAATCAAAAATAGGAAAATCCCTATTATTAAATCAACAATTGCAGTTATGTAATCAATAAATCCCAATAGTTTAGCTTGATATCGATAGTTTTTGGGAAAAATAAACTTCAATTTATCCACCTCCTTTTATTAGAGTAGCATTATTACTAATACTTGTACTGATTCCCCCAAAAATCATATACATATAAGTATTGGCTTTTATTAAACTATAAATAATTCCAATATATAATACTTTGGAAATCTCACTAGATAAATTAAATGAAAACGATAAAACAAGAATTAACGCAATCAAAACTTGTTCTAAAAGCAGGGATATAAATGCTTTTAAAATAGCTTTAGAAAGTGGCACAGTTTTATCATATATTCCTAACAAAATTGCAAATGGAAATAATAAAACAAAGACTTGAATCATAATATAGCGAAGAGCATACGAAAAAATTAAATTCATAAATCCAAATGTCGTAAAAGTTTTGATAATTCCATCAAATGAAGTAACATCTAATACTTCATTTTTAGAAAAATAAATTTTATCATTGATATTTTGCATAAAATTTACAAATGAAATTTTTTGTCCAAATAATTCTTCTCCAATTTCACAAATGGCCCCAGAAATTAAAGACACAATTTCAATGATTTGTTTGCATATCCACAAAGATCCGTTCATGATAATCACAAATATAATCGCTTTAAAGATAAAAGATAATGGAGTTTGTACTTTAGAATTAGTTAAATGGGAAAATAATAAATTAACAAGATAAAAAAGAAAAATTCCTATTACCAAGCTATTACAAATTAGCATAATTCCATTTGTTCCTCCTGTACCAAATAACTTTACAAAATTATCTTTTTCGATAATCCTTGTATCCACAAAAACAATTTTGTCTAAAATTTCATAAATCCCATTATCAACAGAAGAAAAAATATTTGAAAAAATATGATTCATAGATTCGATAATAGAAGCCACTAGATTACTGGTAGAATTCTCCATCTTGTTCTCCTATCCAAGTAAAGTATTAATCAAAGATAAAATCATGTCTGTTAATAAAATGACAATATAAGAAACAATACTTCCTCTAATTAAATTTTTTCCAGTTCTTATTTTTTCTTCATCACCAAAACTAAACTTTCTCATTAAGGCTCCCACTCCAACACTGACTGCTGCAACAGGGGTAGCTAATCTTAAAATATATCCTTGTATCTTCTCGAATGCGGATTTTAATTTTGTAATTAAGGTTGGGTCTGCTGCAAAACACTCTCCACTTAATGTAATCAGTAAAATCAAAGATATTATTATAATCGCAAGTGTTCTTTCTTTCCAAGTTATTTTTTTATTCATTTAAATCAAATCCTTTCCAATTTTTATTTTTCTCTTTTTGAAAATATGGTATCATATGCAATTTTTGAGGTAATAAAATACGATTTCCATTAGAAATAAAAGCAAGACTTTCAAATGTTTCTAGCTCTTGTGAAAAAAACTGGGTATCATAAATAAAATCCTTTTCTAAATATTTATTAAAGCTTTCAGAGATATTAGTATCTCGAGAAACTAATTGATTTCGAAATAAATTATAATTTGTTTCTTTTGCACTTTCGGAAATCGTCGTTGATACCTTCTTCTTATCCTCTTTTCCAATCAATTTCTGAACTTCTTCAATTGTAAAATTATCATCCATTCGAAACCAGAATTTATTAACTAAACTTTGAATAATTACTTTTACACTAGCCTCATCTTTCAAACCATTTTGTAAAGATGTATAACTTTGAGTCGTTACTATATTAACACATTTAGCTTCTCTTGCTTGTGCAAAAAAATCACCATCTGTGCTTGTCACATATTCATGATATTCATCACTAATAAATGCTGTTTTTCTTTTCGTTTTTCCATTACTTAGTCGGCTTAAAACAGTTCCTTGAAAATCCAGTTTTAAATATGCTGCAATAATTTTAGACAGATTTTTATATTCTGCAATATTCATATTTAAAACAACAATTTTTCCTTCATCTAATACATCTTCAAATCCTTTAAAATTGATTTCTTGTTTGTTAGGGCAAAAACTTTTAGAAACATAATAATCAGACACAAAAACATTTGTAATTCTACTAATTTCAGACTTTAAAATAGATAGGGTTCTTTCATCTAAGGAAAAAAATTCTTTATCAAAAAAATTAACACATGACAATAAATTATAAATATCGTTTTCTTTTAGTAAACCATTTTCAAATTTCTTTCTCGCAATTTTAATTTTTTCAGCATAATACTCCGGAAACATGATTAGTTTATGGAGTTCCATAAAATCAACATATCCATCATTATAAATTCTGCAAAATTTAATACTTTCTGCTAAAATTTGCTCTGCTTTATCTAACCAATAACTTTCACTCGATTCTCTATTAAACAATTCTAAAATCGTTTTTAATCGATTAGCTAAAACAATTGGTGTAAGATTTGGCTTATCCAGAGGATTATACCTTACTCTTCCAGTTAAATCGATTACATTTACATCTTCTGCTCTCCCTACACTTTCGGCAAATTCTATCACTTTTTTACTGTAATTACCTTTTACATCTAAAATTAACATTGCAAGCTTTTCTTTTGTACTTTCTGCTTTATATTCCATTAATTGCTTTGTAAATGGATACATTGCAGAACTTGTTTTTCCACTTCCTATTGTTCCTACAATTAATATATTTTGATATAGCCCTTTTTCAGAAATTTTAACTTGCTCTTTTTTCAAGTTAGTTCCTACTGTTAAGCATAATTCTTCACTTATTTCATATTCTTTCCATAAATTAGTATTCAGTTTATTTTTCTTTTCAAAATTTATTTTTCTTAGAACTTTCATGATTATAAAACTGTAAGAAACTGAAAAAGTAATAAAATATGCTATTTTTATAAATTTCCATGTATCAGGATAAACCTTACATATGTCAAAAGGGTGTACTGCATATGGGAACATTAAATTTTGAGCACAAAAAATAGGCCTAAATATAAGGTATACTATTGTAACCCCAATACATAACACTAGACCGTAAACAATGCTGACTTTAAGATATTTTCTCAATTCTTAAATATCTTTCTTTTTTAAATTTAATTTGGAACCTTGCTGATTTTTTAAAAGAATAAAATCAATTTCTGAATAAATAAAATAGATTATTATCAAAATATAAAATAGGAAACTAATAAAGAAAGCATGAATTAATAATTGCAATTTAACCACCTTCTTTATTTGATTTGCAATATAATATAACATTTTTTCTAATTTGTCTATACTTTTTAGAAAATTTGTGTTAAAATATCTTCGATAAACATAAAAAGGAGGTTATTTCAATGATTGAAAAAACTATGAAAATTGGTGAGTTTTGTGAACAATATCCAGACAAAATAGATATTCTTTTAGAAGCTGGTATGCATTGTTTAGGATGTCCTGCATCTCAAGCAGAGACAATCGAAGAAGCCTGTGAAGTTCATGGAATTGATGTTGAAGATTTAATGAAAGAATTAAATAAATAAGAAGATTAAAGAAATATAAAAACTATACTAAATATTCAAATACTTTTCGTCGGTCGACATCCTCTAGCGCTTTATTCTACTGGAAGTCCCCATTCCTTAAGTATTTTCATATTTGTATAGTTTTTATATTTCTTTTTTACCTTTTTTTAACCTGATATCTTCACCAAAAAATCTTAAGAAGCGATAAGATCCTGCTAGCCTTGAACCAATTCTCATAGTATAGGTATTGGCAAGCTCTTGCGCAGTAAGATTTGTAGAAATAATTGTTTTCGTTATCTTATGATTTTGATTTAATAATCTCGTATTGATAATATTAAATAATTCTTCTATTTTATTATCTGATACCTTTTCAGTTCCTAAATCATCAATAATTAACAAATCTGCTGTTAATATATTTTTTTCTAATCCTATTGGATTCTGGTTTTTTCCATATTTCTCATCAAAAATATCATCAAACATCACAGGAGCCGTTTGATATAAGACTGTTTTTCCTTCTTTTAATAATTCATTTGCAATACAATTTGTTAAAAATGTTTTTCCAAGACCTGTTCCTCCAAGAAAAATCAAATTTTTTTCTTGAGGATCATCAAAATTTTTTATAAAATTGTTAGCTTTCTCTCTTAATAAATTCATGTTCTCTCTAGGAGAAATATCTGATTTATATTTTTCTTTGTTCTCTTTATCTGAAAACATTCTAATATTAAGAGTACTAAAATTCTCAAATTCTAAATTTCCCATATTAGACTTATTATAAGCAATATCATATATTTTTTGTTTTAAGCAACTACAAATTTCAGTCTTTCCTGCTTTCTGAATAAATCCTGTATCTTTGCAAGTTTTACACTCAAAATTGGGTTCAAAATAGTCTGTTGATTGAAATAATTCTTTTATAATCGCATTTTTCTCTTTTATAAGATTAGTACTTTTTTTCTTTAATTCACTCATTATTTTTCCTTTTTCTTCAGATGTAGAGTGAATTATATTTCGAGAAGCTTCAATAGATATCCTAGATAATTCTTTATCTATTTCTGCAATTTTAGGATTCACTGATAATAGCTCTTCTTTTTTTCTTTCAGCCATTTCAATCGCTTGATTTCTTTTAGCATCATATTCAGTTAATAATTGCTTTAAAAGAGAACTATTCATGACTGTCCTTTCTTATATTAATTATATTTTATCATTAATTATCATATAAATTTTCAAAACTATCAAATGTACTCTGAGTAAATTCGTATTGCTTTGCCATGGTTTGAACTTGCTTTGCTCTTGTTTTTTTCTCAGTAATGCTAGATAGATGTGCTTCCACTTGTTCAGGAGTTGTTAGCCCTTTGGCATGCCAATCACTTAAAACATCATCATAATATTTAAATCCAGCATTTGACTTCAATACAGAACGTTTTAATGCAAGCTCAATAATATCCATATTATATCCATATTCTTCTGTCCATTTTAAGATATACTCATCCTCAAAAGATGTTAATGGTCTAAAAATTCCTAATTTATTTGTAATTTCTTTCTTTAATACATTTATTTTCTCTTGTTTAGAAAAATACTCATCTAATTCTTCAAAAGTTTTTATTTTACTTTTTGACCATCCGCTCTGCAACCGCTTGAATATAATTTCTATTAATATTTTCTGTTTTCTCGGTACAATAGCTAAATAAAGCTAGCATCACTTGCTCATCAAATCCATATTTTTCAAACCATAAATCAATATCTGTATACCACGTTGGATTCATTGTTCCAGAAAAGAACTGATTATTAATACTTTCAATGCAAATATTTCTTGTTTTATTTTTGACACTTCTCTCAATATCTTCAGGACTAGCAGTAACTTTAGGAGAATACAACTTTCCTAAAGCAATTTCTTTTAAATTGGCTAAAACATATCCATCTGGCCTTTTAATAAAAAGTCCTTGATCTTCCCAATATTTAATTGATTGATTCACAGCATCATAAGAAAGAGATAATGCTTTAGACACTTCATTAATATTAATATCTTTCCCACTCTTAGATAAAAAAGACAAATACAAATAAACCTTAACTGCATCACTGCTAGCAAGGCCTAAATAATCTGAGAAAAATATATCTGGAATTTCTGTACTAGAAAACAATCCATGATCTTCCTTTGCCTCAATTTTCATGTCTATTGCCCCTCTTTTACTACTTATAATTCTTCATCTTCTGTACAGTATGCTCATTATATCATCTTTATTTTTAGAATACAATTATTTTTTGTGAAAAATTTTAAAAATTAAAAAAGAGATTATATAGTAATTTTTAAGACTCGATTTCGGACGCTCCCGCTACATTTTTCTAAACGAAGATTCAAGAATAATACAAATACGAAGATACTTAAGGAATGGAGACTTCCAACATACAATAACGCTAGAGGATGTCGACCGACGCAAAGTATCTGAGTATTTAGTATTATTCTTGAATTCTCAGAAAAATATATCCTCGTCTCAACTTAAAATTTCTATATAATCTCTTTGATATTTAAAATAAAAAAATTTTTCATAAAAAAATACACTACTCTAAAAAGAATAGTGTATTTCATCAATATTTTATTTTTATTCTGTTTCTTCTTGCTCGTCTTCTGGAGATACAGTTTCAATACTTACTACTTTTCCTTCATTTGTTCTCATCAAAGTAACACCTTGTGTACTTCTTCCAAGAACATTAATTTCATCTACTTTAATTCTAATAATTGTTCCTGTATCTGTAATAAGCATTACATCTTCTTTTCCATTAACAACACGAACACCAACAATATCGCCGGTTTTTGGAGTAATCTTATAAGTAATTAATCCCCTACCACCTCTATTTTGTACTCTATATTCTTCTAATTCTGTTCTCTTACCAAATCCATTTTCAGTAATTGCAAGAAGTGTTCCGTTTGCTCTATCACTAATTGGTTCCATTCCAACAACTTCATCACCATCATCTAAGCGAATTCCGATAACACCCATTGAAACTCTACCAACGCTTCTTCCGTCTTTTTCAGCAAATGTAATACATAAACCTTTCTTAGTAACCATAACAATGTCATTATTACCATTAGTTAATCTAACATCAATTAATTCATCATCCTCTTTTAAGTTAATTCCAAGTAATCCTGTTTTTCTAGATGAATCGTATTCTTTTAATGGTGTTCTCTTGATTAATCCATTCTTTGTTGCCATTGTTACATACATATCATCTTTGAATTCTTGGATTGGCATAATAGCAGATACTTTTTCTCCAGCTTCTACGTTAAGTAAGTTTACAATTGCTGTTCCCTTTGCAGTTCTACCAGCCTCTGGAATTTCAAATCCACGAAGACGATACATTTTTCCTTTATTAGTAAAGAATAAAATTGTATCATGTGTTGATGCTGTAAAGATTTGTTTTACAAAGTCATCTTCACGAGTTGTCATTCCTGTAATTCCTTTGCCACCACGTTTTTGGCTTTTATATGTATCAACAGGCATTCTCTTGATATATCCAAAATGTGTTAAAGAAATAACAGTTTGTTCTTCCTTAATCAAATCTTCTACTTCAATTTCGCCTTCTGCAGCAACAATCTTTGTTAATCTATCATCACCATATTTTTCTTTAATTTCTAAAGTTTCTTCTTTAATAATGTCATAAACTAATTTTTCGTTTGCTAAAATTTCTTTTAAATGTGCAATTAATTTCATTAATTCAGCATATTCTTCTTCTAGTTTTTCTCTTTGCAAACCAGATAGTCTCTTTAATTGCATATCCAAAATAGCTTGTGCTTGGATTTCAGAAAGAGTAAATCTTTCCATCAAACGCTCTTTTGCATCATCATAGCTTTCACGAATAATTTTAATAACTTCATCAATATTATCAATTGCAATTAATAAACCTTGTAAGATATGTGCTCTAGCTTCTGCTTTATCAAGTTCAAATTTTGTTCTTCTTAAAATAACATTTTTTCTATGTTTAATAAATTCATCTAAACATTGTCTTAATGAAAGAATTCTTGGCTCTCCATCTACTAATGCTAAGTTGATAATTCCAAAAGTATCTTGCATTTGAGTATGTTTAAATAATAAATTTAATATAACTTGTGCTCTAGCATCTCTCTTAAGTTCAATTACTACTCTACATTTATCAATTCTGTCAGATTCATCTCTAATTTCAGAGATTCCATCTATTCTTTTATCTTTTACTAAGTTAGCAATTGTTTCAATTAATTTTGCTTTATTAACCTGATATGGTAATGAAGAAACAATAATTCTTTGTTTTCCATTTGCCATTTCTTCAATTTCAGTCTCAGCACGCATTGTAATTTTGCCTTTACCTGTTGTGTATGCTTCTCTGATTCCTTCTCTACCAAGAATAGTAGCTCCTGTAGGGAAATCTGGACCTTTGATAATTTTCATTAATTCATCATCTGTTAAATCAAAATTATCTATAATTGCACAGATTCCATCACAAACTTCTTTCATATTATGTGGTGGTATATTTGTTGCCATACCAACAGCAATTCCTGAAGAGCCATTTAATAATAATGTTGGTATCTTTGATGGAAGAACTGTAGGTTCCTGAAGTCTATCATCATAGTTTGGCATAAAATCAACTGTATTTTTTTCAATATCAGCAAGCATAACCTCTGCAAGTTTAGCCATTCTTGCCTCTGTATATCTCATTGCAGCTGCTGGGTCACCATCTGTAGAACCAAAATTTCCATGTCCATCAATTAGTGGATATCTCATAGAAAAGTCTTGAGCCATTCTAACCATAGCATCATAAACAGACGCATCACCATGAGGGTGATATCTACCAAGCACAGAACCTACTGTGTTTGCACACTTTCTGTAAGGCTTGTCTGATGTAATACCATCTTCATGCATAGAATATAAGATTCTTCTATGTACTGGTTTTAGACCATCTCTAACATCTGGCAAAGCACGGCTAACAATAACACTCATCGCATAACTGATATACGCAGTTTTCATTTCTTCGTTAATTTCTCTCTCGATAATTGTCTCGTCTTGTCTTTCCATTTGCTAACCTCTTTTCTTTTTACGGCTTTACGCTAAAGCCGCTTTTATATATGTGTATTATATAAAAGTCAATCTAAAAAATCAAGTTTAAGTTTCGGTATTTTGTAAAAAATTTTGAAATAGTTATCCACAAAATAAAAAAATTGACTTAAAAATATAGAAAGAACCCAATTTGTTTGGTATAATTTACATGAAAACAAAAAAATTTACTAAACAAAAAATTGGAG
>JAFUWA010000030.1 GCA_017477355.1 Clostridia bacterium | reverse complement strand
TTTATTAAATTAATCATAGACTTAGACTAAAGCAATTTCTTTTGTTTCGGAGACAAATATTTTTCCTTCATCTTCCAGTTTTGCACATATATCTAGTAATTTATTTTTCTTTGTGATTTTTTTATCCTTGCATTCCTTTTTATCTTTGATTAGACTCCATAATTCATCAATATCAATAGTTTGATTTTTTTTCTTTTTTGCATATTCATAAATAAATTTGAAAATCATATTAGCATGCTGATCAGTTATTTTATCATCTTTATCATTATCATTGGCTGCTTCATCCTCATCATCATCCCCCTCATCAATTTGAGCTTCAACTAATTCTTCTACCTCTTTTTCTTCATTTGATTTTTTTTCTCTATGCTTTCTGCCTCTTTTTCTTTTGTCTTCAATTGGTTCATCATCTTCTTCCTGTAAAGGTATAGATCTATCTGCATTTTTCCCTCTTTTTGATTTTTTCCTTTGATTATCTCCTTCTTCTTCAATTAAATCCATTCTATTATCTTCATCATCATCTTCTCCAGCCTCATTATCTTGGAAAAATGAGCTTGCTAGCAAATCGAGAGCATTTTCACAGTCTTGTCTTTCTACTTTTTGACTTAATCTTGCCTTTGCAAAAGCGGTAGCAATTCTTATTAATGATTCCAAAGTTCTTACTGTTATTGGCATACTTTTTCCTTTCCATTCATCCGAAATTGATTTTTCTCTCAATTTTCCCCAACTTTTTGAAATAAATTCAGTTGATTCTTTTGTTAACTGGGGAATAATTTTACTTTTTGCATAATAAATATATTTTCTTAAAAATTCTCTTGTTAGTATGTTTTTGTCATCCTTTCTTCCATTTGAATTAGGATTGCTCTTTTCATACATAACAGTCTTTTTATTTTCATCCATATTTATTTCTGGCTCAATCACTTTATCCTCTGAATCATCTCCGAATTTAGAAGCATCAATAGTATACATATGGTTATCTATTACTCTTTCTGAAATTCTTCTATCTAATTCAGAATTATGCTCGTCTAATACAATGAAACATAAATCAAATCTTGATAATAAAGAATCGGGGAAACCTATGTTTCTAGAGGCTGACATATCTTGAATATATTGGCCATAGATTGGATTTGCTGCAGCCAAAACACTGCATCTTGCATTCAAACTAACATGTATACCTGCCTTAGCTATAGTTACTGTTTGTTGCTCCATAACTTCGTGAATAGCAACTCTATCCAATTCATTCATTTTATCAAATTCATCAATACATACAATACCACGATCTCCTAGAACCATTGCTCCTGCTTCTAAATGCCTATCACCAGTGTCTCTGTCTACCATAACAGCAGCAGTTAAACCAACTCCTGAACTTCCTTTTCCTGTTGTATTTATAGCGTTAGGAGCAACATTTAGCATATATCTTAAAAATTGAGATTTAGCAGTAGAGGGATCACCTATCATTAATATATTTATATCACCTCTTAGATGTGTTCCATCATCTAAATTTGTCTCATTTCCTCCTAATAATTGCAAAACCAATGCCTTTTTTATGTCTTGATGTCCATAAATTCCAGGAGCAATTGAATTTGCTAAAATATTAAAAACTTCTTTCTTTTTTGCTAATTCTCTTATTCTTCTCAAATCTTCTCCTGTATATTCATTTTGTTGTATATCATTATTTATTATTTGTACATTAGTTCCAATTAATACAGTTTTAACATTACCACTAGAAGATGTAGCCAAAGTCGATATACATTTGAATATTCCATTTACTTGGATTCTATCCCCTGGCTTAACTTTATCTACTAAATCCCCTTCCAGAACTACTTCAACAGATCTAGGTAATTGTCCTAATGGTGTCCTTTCAGGTGGTTCTTGCAATAAAATAACTTGTTGATCTTTAAATTTACTAAATCCATATTCAAAAGTTAAAGGATTATGATTTATATCTCTTGTTGGAATTGCATTGTTCATAAATCCAGAGGCATTTCCTGATTCAAAATTGCCATTTAAAGGTTGTCCATAAGTGCTACTTGATTCTGCAATTTTCATTTGATCATTATATTCTTTTACATTTCCATGTTTAGTTTCTTCACAGTAATGCACACTATAAACTAATTTTGGTCTTACTTCTGATATTCTAGTTACTATTCCTTGAACCCCTACATATTGGTTTGTTAATTCCGCAGTTAGACCTCTTGGTGATACTAGATGAGTTCCTAACATGCCTTGGAAATTAATATGTATTTGCTCTTCTTTCTTATTTTGTATGGTATTTTTTACTTGTTGGGATTTTTCTCCTTTTAAATTTTGGCTAATTTCATTTAAATTTTTTTCCATAATTGGAATTATTTTCAAAGGATTTTTAAGCAACATTTTAGTTAAAGTTGGCTCTGATTCTCTCATATGATTTAAGTCTAGTGTGATTCTTGATAAATTTTTTTTGTTTGCATCTAACACCAGAGATTGGATTTCTTCAGAATTGAAATATTTTTTTATTTTTTGCTCTAAATTATCCGAATCAAAATCTAAATCTTCACTCATTTATATTAAATTCCCGCCTAATGCTTAAGTATATATTGATTAATATTAATTTTAATTTTATTTTAAATTTGTCTAATTAATATTTATTTAATTTATTTATTAAATTAAATATTGGAGGGATTATTTAAATTAAT
>JAFUWA010000024.1 GCA_017477355.1 Clostridia bacterium | reverse complement strand
TGATACATGGGGAGCAGGACAAACAGCATATTATATAAGTGATGAAAAAGCATTTGGTGACTATGTAGCAGTAAAAGTAAACACAACAACAGTAGGGGCAAAAGCAAATTATGCAACAGCAATAAACAATGGAACAGTTGATAATGTTAACTAGTAAATGATAAAAGTAGGCTTAAGAAGCCTGCTTTTTTTATATTATTTAAAACTACCAAAAAGTACTTTTATTTTTTTTGTTTTTATGATACGATATTTTTGATAAAAATGAGTGGAGGAATGAGGAAAAATGGTAGTGGCTATGGAAGTGTTATTTTGTATCATGATTTTTTGCATGGGAGCTGTTTTTGGAAGTTTTTTTACTTTAACTGTTTATAGAATTCCATTAGGATTAGATATTACACATGAAAGAAGTTTTTGCCCGAACTGTAATCATCGATTAGAGTTCATAGACTTGATTCCAATTCTTAGCTATCTTTCCTTGGGGGGAAAATGTAGATACTGTGGTCAGCCTGTTAGAATTCGATATCTAGTTTTAGAAATACTATCTGGAATTGTATTCTTAACTGCCTATTTTGCGTTTCCGATACACTTTCCATTTTTGGAAGCAAGTTCTCTCTGCTTAATGATAGCGTTTGTGATGTTTTATATTACAAATGCAATTATTTTAGGGATTGATAAAGAATATATTGCGATAGAGAAGAAAGTTCTGCTATTTGGAATTGTTACACAAACAATCTATATGTTATATTTATATACATTTGAGCAAGCTAGTTTAATTTTTTATCTTATTTTTTTAGTGATGTTGCTACTGTTATTTAGCATAGACACATGGACGTTAAAAAAGAAAAATAAAAGCCTTTATCTAATACAAATATTTATGTTATTTGTTTATGAAGTAATGTTTATTCAAGATTGGAGAATGATATTAGGAACTGTTATTGGAAGTTGTATCAGTTATTCAATTTATAGAATAATCAAAAGGAAAAATGTGCCAATTGGCTTCTGTATAGCACTATCTTCTATTATCTCAGTTTTAGTTGGAAATCTAATAATGTAATGAATTCTGTAATATTCTAATTATTAACTATTAGAATATTACAGAATTATATTTTTTATATATTTTTTTGATAACATTGATAAAATTACTTTCTAATTACTATATAATATAAGTAGTCAATTCGGGTCAACTAAGAGGTTTACCCTACACAAACGAGGAGATAGAATATGAAATTCTTTAATATTTTCAAGTCTAGAAAAGGTTTAACAGGAGCAGATGTTGCAGCTGCCATTACAGTGATTGTTTTAACAGTTGGAATTGTAACAGCAATTTATGTTAATACAATCAACAAGTCAAAAGATAATTTAAGATTTGCAAATGCAACTCGTATCGCGACGAATATTATGGAAAATATTCAGAAGAAACCGTATGAATATTTGATTGGAATTTGTGCAGAATCTGGAAATAGTGTTACTGCAGGCGGTGGTTCCAAAATATTTGATACCAAAATTCCGAATGGATTTAAGGCAAAAGTTACAGCTGCTCCGGCTAGTGGAGCTGCGTTTGATGTGGCTAGAGATGTTACAATTAATGTTACATACAAGGCAAATACAACTTATAAGACGATTACATTAAATTCTGTTAAACAAAAAGAATTAATAGATATGACAAATAGTCCAGATATTACTTTAATTCCAACTTATAAACTAACAAATAGCTCAAAATATTATTATCCTGTAAAAAAAGTTGGAAGTGAATATATTGTTACAACTATTTCAGATATAGAATGGTATGATTATGAAGAAGGAAAATATGCTCTTATTTTTGAAACGGAATCAGGAGATCTTAATGTTGGAGCTTCTATTAAAACAGTAATAGGAACAACTTATGCGTGGATTCCAAGATTTGTATCAAAAACTTCTGGTACTGCTGGAATTAATCAAGTAAAATTCTTATATGGTTCATCTGATTATAGAATTGAATTGAATGCTTATGGGAATCTATTTGCTTATGGAGTGAAATATAAAGATGCTACAATTACGGCAAGTTCTGTTCCTTTAAAATATGATCAAAAAGATGATGGATCAGAAGATTTAACATTTACTTATACATCTTTTGCTGGAGCTAATGAAGATTATAGAGGTGATGGATTAAGTGGTGTTTGGTATCAAATTGGAGGAGAAAATTCTGAAAAGATGGGAAATAGTGAAAAAACAGTTCAAGAAATTGCAACAGATTTTTCAACTAAAACAGGATTTGCATTACCAACAAACTAATATCTAATCTCTAATTTCTAGTTTCTAGCAACTAGTATATTACAGATATATATAGTTTTTGTAACATTTGAAACATTTATTTATTTTAGAAACTGGTTACTATATAATATATTTAAGGTTATTTACGAAAGAAAGGGGCGGGTAAAACGTTATGGCTAAAGCACCAATTGGGGTTGAACTCGTTAAAAGAGGATTAGTTACAGAAGCAAACATTAATCAGGCAATTGCTTATCAGAAGGAACATCCTAATAAAAAACTTGGAGATATTTTAAATATTTTAAATCTTTGCCCACAAAAAGGGTTAATTAAAGCTATGGGGGAGATTTTAGGAGAGAAGGTAATTATTCTTCGTCCAGATAATGTAAATGTTGATATGACACAATATTTCTCAATGGACGTTGCGAAAGCCTGCAAAGCAGTTCTATATGAAGTAATTGGTAATAGAGCAAAAGTTTGCTTTGCTGATACAAGTAACAGAAGAGCAATAGAGCAAATTAGATTAATTTTGCTTAATAAGGGATTAACTCTTGATAAATATTTAACATTTGAAACAAATATCGATAATGTTCTAGAATCTTTAGAAGGTAAAGCTGGAGATAGTATTCAAACTAGTGGAGCAGGAGATGTTACAGGATTAATTGATACGATTTTGAAAACAGCCATGGAAAAAAGAGCATCAGATGTTCACATCGAACCTTTAGAGAATTCAATAAGAGTTAGATACAGAATTGACGGTGAACTTGTTACTGTGGCTAATTTAGATAAAGATAGACAGAGTCAGATTATTGGACGTTTAAAAGCAATTTCAAACATGCACCAAGAAAAACAAGAATCTCAAGATGGAAGAATTCTTCTTTATCCAGAGTATAATATTCGTGTTTCTTCACAGAGAAATGTATGTGGTGAAAAATTCTGCCTAAGATTATTAAAGAAAAATGCAGGTATTAAAAATATATTTGATTTAGGTTTCCCTAAAGATGAAAGATTATTAAAAGCAAGCTTTGATAAGAGAAACTCAATTACAGTTGTTGCAGCTCCTACTGGTGAGCGGAAAAACAACAACATTATATTCTATTTTAGATTACTTAAATAGACCAGAAATCAATATTACTACTGTTGAGGATCCCGTTGAAATTCGAGTTCAAGGTATTAACCAAATTGAAATTGATGCTAAAGCAACTTTTGCTTCATCATTGAGAACAATTTTACGTCAAGATCCAGATATCATTCTTGTTGGTGAGATTCGTGATTTGGAAACTGCTGAAATTGCTATGCAATCTGGCCAAACTGGACACTATGTTTTATCAACAATCCACACAATAGATGCTGTTGAAGTTATTACAAGACTTAGAAAAATGGGTATATCTGATTATGATATTTCTTCAACACTTGCAACTTCTGTTTCACAGAGATTAATTAGACGTGTATGCCCACATTGTGCAACTAAGAGAAAATTCACACAAGAAGAAATGGACGTTATGCAAAAACTAGTAGATAAATATGGAATAAAGTTAGATTTCAAAGATAAATTTACATATAACATTAATGGATGTAAAGAATGTAACCATACAGGTTATTTAGGAAGAATTGCAGCATTTGAAATTTTGGAGATTAACGAAGACATTCGAGAATTAATCTCAGAAGGTGCATCAAGTATGAAGATTCGTGAGAAAGCATTACAAGGTGGTGTCTATAAACCTCTATTTGTAGATGCTATTGAAAAAGTTTTGGAAGGATTAGTTACTTTAGAAGAAGTTAACAAGAAATTGGTATTATTCCAATAGAAATAAAGGAGAATTTAAAATGGTTCTAATTGAAAGTATAATTCAAGAAGCAATTGATAGAGGTGCATCAGATATCCACTTAATGAGTGGGTTAAGACCAATTTTAAGAGTTTCAAGAGATTTGGTTGAAATTTCTAATATTGATATTTTAGATGAGTCAACATTGTATGAAATTTATGACTACATTGTAAGAGGAAATGTAGTTAAAGATACAATGTATAAAGAAGAAAGAAAACTTGATACATCTTTAGTATATAAAGATACTAGACTCAGAGTAAATGTTTCTTTCTCAATGGATATTCCAACGTTTACAATGCGTATTATTTCAAATGACTTACCACCATTTGAAAGTTTGGGATTACCAGAAATTATAAAAACAATTACATACCAGCCACAAGGAGTAATTCTTGTTACTGGTAAAACAAACTCTGGTAAATCAACAACATTAAATGCATTAATAGATGATATTAATAAAAGACAGAATAAGAAGATATTAACTCTAGAAAGTCCGATTGAGTATCAACACACTTCTAAAAAATCTGTTATTATTCAAAAAGAAGTTGGTCCTGGTAAAGATTGTGTTACTTATTTTGATGGGGTTAAGAATGCTCTTCGTGAAGATTGTGATATTCTAGTTATCCGGAGAGATTCGTGATAAAGAAACAATGGAAGCTGCTATAGATATGGCAGAATCTGGACACTTAGTAATTGGAACACTTCACACAAAAGGCTGTGCAGAGACAATCGATAGAATTATCAACTTCTATGAGGTTAGAGATCAATCTCAAATAAAAAACTTGTTATCATCATTGTTAAAAGCAGTTGTTTCACAGAGACTTTTGAAATCCAATAAGGGAAAAGGATTAGTATTGGTTCCCGAAGTAATGCTTGTAGATAATACAGTTGCGGCATGTATTAGAAAAGACAAGTTCTCTGTTTCAGAGATTGAAGATGCTATTCAAGGTGGACATGAGAAAGGAAGCATTAGTTTAACAAATAGTTTAGCAGAACTTTATGTAGATGGAAAATTAACATTAGATCAAGTAAAAGCACAGATAGATGAAAAGAACTGGGAATCATTAAATAGAACAATTATGCAATTAAACTTAAAGAGAAATATATCAAAAATGGCAAACAAATAATTTAGGAGGAAGTATCAATGCCACAATTCAATTGTAGGATACTTACTGCTCAAGGTCAAATTATTAGAACAAGAGTCGAAGAATCTTCAAGATTAACTTGTATTAGAAAGCTTAGAAAAAATGGTTTGACTCCAATTAGTGTAACACCAGCTGTAACATTTATGGGTAGTAAGAAAAGTGAAAAAACAGCCAAAAAAGCTAGAAATATTAAACCTACTGCTAATTTTGAAACAAGACGTGAATTAAAAAATAAAAAGAAGAATAAGAACAAAAAAGCGCAAGGTGGTATTTGGGAAATATTAAATAGCGATTTAGGTGGTGGAGGAAAGAAACCAACTGCAAGAGATATCCGTGTATTTACACAAAACTTCTACTTGCTTAAGAAAGCTAATTTTAATAATGTTCATGCTTTGAGTACGGTTATCCAAACGACTGAAAATCCAAGATTAAAAAGAATTCTAGAAGATATTCTAGCAGGTGTTGAGGGCCGGAGAATATATGTATATCACAATGGAGTATTACTCAAATATATTCCCTTATATCTATATTAATATGATTAAGGTTGGAGAGCTTTCAGGATCTTTGGAAAATTCTTTGGAACAAGCTGTTGAATATCTAGAAAATAGCGATTCTTTAAGAAGAAGAGTAAGAAAGATTGTTATTCCCAACTTATTGATGTTCTTTGGTTTAACAATTGGTACAATATTAGCGGTATTCTTTGGAGTTCCGATGTTAAAAGGAATTTTCGAAAGTGTTGGTTCACACAAGCAATTGCCAGCTGTTACAATGTGGTTATATAATTTGACGTTAAAAACCCAAGAGATTTGGTATATTCCGTTAGGAGTGGTTGCTGCAGCTGTTGGAATATTCTATACTTGGCTATCGACGCCAAAAGGTAGATATGATTTTGACTATTTTAAATATACAATGCCTATTTTTGGAAAATTGATATATTTGTTAGATTTTTCAAGATTAATGCAATGTACTTTGCTTAACTTACAAAATGGCATGAGAATTCAGGATGCTTTGGAAGTAAGTAAGAGCGTTGTTAAAAATACAGTAATGATGAGTATTGTTGAGACGGCGATTAATAATATTTTTGTTGGACAAAGTTGGATTGAGCCATTTGAAGAAGCCAAACTTGGTGATGCTATGTGTACGGAGATGTTAAAAATCGGTATGCAAACAGACTTAGCAGAAATGATTGATAAGATGTTACAATATGTAGAATCAGATATCAATAATACATTAGAGAAAATTGTAAAAGTTCTTCCAGAAGTTGCTTATATTTTCGTTGGTGTTGTATTGATTTTCTTCGTAGTTGCTGTGTTGGTACCTTGTATCTCACTTTATATGGGCGACTGGTTATTCGATGCATACGCAACTTAAAATTTTGGAATCAAAGTCGGAAATCGGTTATCCGATTCCCGACTTTTTTGAAATTGTGCTTTGCATAAATTTATTTTAGGTAAAACTGAAAGAAGGGAGCAAGATGCGAATTGGTATAGATTTAGGCGGAAGTCATATAGGCGTAGGGTTAATTTATAAAGACAAAATTCTTGATACACGTCAGAAAAACTTTGTTGATAGTGATAAAGTAAATATCAAGAAGACAATTGTAGATACATCAATTGCTATGATAAAAGATCTTTTAAAATCACAAAATATTGCTCAAAGCGATATTGAATTGATTGGAATTGCTTCTCCTGGATTAATCGATTCTCGTTCAATTGTGAGAGCTAGCAATTTGTCTTTGGAGAATTTCTGCTTAACAGAAGAATTAGAAAGTCGATTAAGAATAAAAGTAAAAATAAGAAATGATGCAAAATGCTGTGCGATGGCAGAAAAAAAATATGGAAGTTTGAAAAAATACAAAGATTGCGTATTTTTATGCATAGGAACTGGAATTGGTGGAGCAGCATTTTTAAATGGTAAATTATTAGAGCCAAATGGATTTAGTGGATTTGAATTTGGACACATGATTATTGAAAAAGATGGAAGATCTTGTACTTGTGGAAAAAAAGGATGTTTTGAACAATATGCATCTATTAGTAGCGTAAAGAAAAGAATAACAACAATCTTAGGAGAAAGGCCAGATGTTTCAGGGCAATATTTAAGAGAACAACTCTTGATTAAAGATAATCCACTAGTAAAATTAGAAGTAGAAAGTTGGCTAAATTATTTAAAAATTGGCATTGGAAATTTAATTGATATTTTTGAACCTGAAGCAATTTGCTTAGGGGGAAGTTTTTCTCATTATGAGGGAAATCCAATATTAGATAGATTAATTGTAAAACTTGGAGAGTCAGACACAACATTTACAACGTCCAAAAAGCCCGATATTGTACTTGCTAAATATAAAAATGATAGCGGTATAATTGGGGCAACAATATAAAAGAAAGGATTTTTACATATGAAAAAATCAAAACAATTATTAATTTTATTCATTGTAGCAATATTAGCATTTATTGTTGTTTTATTGGTATTAATGAATATGGGAATTATTCCTACGTTAGGAAAAGATTCAGGAAGTGGAGCAAATAATTCAGGAAAAATAGCACAAGGGTCAAAACCATCTAATTCAGGAAAAATAGACGATTGGTGTTATGAACCACAAAATTTACTCTACGATACTTATATAATGAGTGGAACTTCAAAAGGTGTAAATTCTATGGCTACAATGGATGCTGCAATGGCAACAGCTGGAGCATCAGAAGCAACAATTGGATATTCTGTTGGTGGTGCAAAAGATATTAATAATTTTAGAGAAAATATTGATAAGGGATATTTTCCTTTGGAGACAGATATTACATATGAAGGAATTTATTACGACTACAGCTTTGATACAGGAAATACTAATATAGCAGATTCAGATAAAATGTTTTATCCAACATATTCTACAGCAATTTCAAAAGATCCAATTTCAGAAGAGAATGAATACTTTATATCTGTAGGATTAAATTCTAATATCAAAGAATCTGATTTTGCTAGAAAGAAATTAAACCTTGTTTTAGTATTAGATATTTCTGGGTCAATGAGTTCATCAATTAATGGATATTACTATGATTTCGATGAAGATGATGATAAAGAAACAAAAACAAAAATGCGCTTAGCAGAAGAATCAATTAATATCTTATTAGATCAACTAAATCCAGAGGATAGTGTAGGACTTGTTTTATTTGATAATAGTGGATATTTAGCAAAACCATTAAATTTAGTTGGAGAGACAGATATTGATGCAATCAAAGAACATATCTTAGATGTAGAAGCAATGGGCGGAACTAATTTTGAAGCCGGTTACAATTTAGCTAATGAGACTATTGAAGAATATGGTATTCGCAATATTAATGAATATGAAAATAGAATTATTGTAATTACAGATGCTATGCCTAACGTTGGAGAAACTTCAAATGAAGGCTTAAGAAAATTAATGGAACAAAATGCCAAAAGAGGAGTTTATACAAGCTTTATTGGTGTTGGACTTGATTTCAATACAGAAGTTGTGAAAAATATAACAGATGTAAAAGGTGCAAATTATTATTCTGTTTCAAGTGAAAAAGAATTTAATGATCGTATGGGTGAAGAATTTGAATATATGGTAACACCTTTAGTATTTGACTTAAATATGGATTTAGAGTCAGATGGATTTGAAATTGAAAAAGTTTACGGAACAGATTCTGTCGACGCAGAAAACGGAAATATTATGCATGTTAATACATTATTCCCATCTAAAACAAATGAGGACGGAGAAGTAAGAGGAGGAATTATTGTATTAAAATTGAAAAAAACAAAAGAAGATGCAAATGAATTAACATTAAAAGTATCTTATCAAACAAGAGATGGACAAAAAGATTCATCAGAAGAAATTGTTCAATTTAATGGTAGTGAAGAATATTACGATAATACCGGAATTAGAAAAGGAATAGTGCTTGCCAGATACGTGAACCTTATTAAGAATTGGACAGAGTATGAAAGAGATAAAAATGATAGATATTTAATTACAATTTATACAGGAATTTTTGATTATCCAGATGATATGATTAAAGAGCCAAGCTATGATGACTATTATTATTACAGTTATTATTCCGAAAATGAAAGAACATCTGTAAACTTAAGCGTAAGTGAACAATATAAAGAAATATTCAATACATTTAAAACTTATATGGAGAAGGAAATAAAAGAGATTAAAGATTCTAGTTTAAATCAAGAAATTACGATTTTAGAGAAAATATTAAATGCATAATTTAAAAATATCATTAATTGTCGAAAAAAATCGTTAAAAAATTCAAAAAACACTTGATTTTCTAAGAAAAATCTAGTATAATTAGTTCGTAACGTAAAGGAATGACAAGAGAGTGGACGCAAAGTCCACTCTCAACTTGTTTCTGGAGATCATTTGGGGACGTTCTTTAAATGTTCAAAGGAGGAAATATGGCTAGAATAGAAGATCAAGTTCAAAATCTCTTAGAGTCAATTATTGTGGAATTGGGATATGAACTGTATGATGTAATCTATGCAAAAGAAGGAAAAGACTACTATTTAAGAATCTTTATTGATCAAGAAGATGGAATTGGAATTGAAGATTGTGAAAAAGTAAATGAAGCAATTAATGATATTTTAGATGAAAAGGATTTGATTCCAGACAGCTATTTTTTGGAAGTGTCTTCTCCAGGATTAGAAAGACTTTTAAGAAAAGAAAAACATTTTTTGAAAAACTTAGGAAAAGAAGTAACAATAAAACTTTATAGACCGGTTAATAAAAAGCGTGAATTTGCTGGAATATTAAAAAGCTTTGAAAATAATAAAATAGCTTTAGAAGTAGAAAAAGAAATATTAGAGTTTGAACTAAAAGATACGGTAAGCGTAAATACTGTATTCAATTTTGAAGGAGGAATTTAAAAAATGAAACAGATTGATGTAAAAGAATTTATATCAGCAATGGACGAATTAGAGAAAGAGAGAGGAATTAGCAAAGCATATTTAGTAGAAAGTTTAGAGGCTGCTTTAGTAACAGCTTATAAGAAAAACTTCGATTCTGTTGATAATGTAAAAGTTACAATAGATAGCTTATCAGGAGAAATTCATATTTATGCTGTAATGGATGTTGTAGAAGAAAGTGAAGATCCATTATTAGAGATAAGCTTAAAAGATGCTAAAAAGATTAATAAAAAAGCCAAAGTTGGAGAAACAGTAGATGTTGAAATCAAGCCAAAAGACTTCGGAAGAATTGCAGCTCAAACAGCAAAACAAGTTGTTGTTCAAAAAATTAGAGAAGTTGAAAGAGATATGGTTTTTAATGAATACAATGATAAAAAAGGTGAAATTGTATCTGGATTAGTTCAAAAAGCAGATGATGGTAGTGCCATTATTATAGATTTAGGAAAATTAGAAGGAATTATGCCTGTAAAAGAACAAATTCCAACTGAGAATTATAAAGTAAACGATAAAATTAGAGGATATGTAATGAGCGTTGAAAAAGGAGCAAAAGGAAATCCACAAGCAATTATTTCTCGTTCACACCCTGATTTTGTAAGAAGATTATTTGAATTAGAAATCCCAGAAATTTACGAGGGATTAATCGAAGTTAAGAGCGTTTCTAGAGATCCAGGAAACAGATCAAAAGTTGCTGTATATTCTAAAAATGAAAATATCGATCCAGTAGGTTCTTGTGTAGGACAAAAAGGTGTTAGAATTCAAAATATTATCAATGAATTAAATGGAGAAAAAATTGATGTAATTGAATGGAGCGAAGAACCTTCAGCATATATTGCAGCATCTTTATTACCAGCACAAGTATTAGCTGTTGATATTAGAGAAGAAGAAAAATTTGCACAAGTAATTGTTCCAGATGATCAATTATCTTTAGCAATTGGAAAAGCTGGACAAAATGCTAGGTTAGCAGCAAGATTAAATAATTGGAAAATTGATATTAAGTCAGAATCTCAATTTAGAGAAATGTTAATGAAAATGCAAGAAGAAGCTGAAAACCCTGTAGAAGAGGAAGTAGCAGAGGATACTACAGAAGTTGCACAAGAAGTTGACGAAGAATCAGTAGAAGAAGTGGTAGAGGAGAAACCCAAAAGAGGCAGAAAGAAAAAAGAAGAAGTAGAAGAAACTGCTCAAGAAGTTGTAGAAGAGAAACCAAAAAGAGGTAGAAAGAAAAAAGAAGTTCAAGAGGAAGAATAATGGGAAATAAAAAACCAGTATTAAGGAGATGCATTTCTTGCAATGAGCAAAAGGAAAAGAATGAAATGCTTAGAATTGTGAAACCTAAAGAAGAAGATTTACAGGTTGATTTAACGGGCAAGAAAAATGGCAGAGGTGCATATATTTGTAAAAGTGAGGAATGCTTAAATAAAGCGATAAAATCAAAAAAATTTGAAAGAACTTTTGAAATTCAAATTGATAAAGAATTTTATGAAAGTTTAAGAGGTATTATCCTTGGATAAAGTTTATGGAATATTAGGAATTGCTGCAAAGGCTGGAAAAATAATATCTGGATTTGATGCAATTCAAGATGGTGTTAAAAGAAAACAAGTGAATTTAATTATTGTTGCAAAGGAAACATCAGAAAAAACGCAAAAAGAGATGAGATTTATTTGTGATAAATACGGAATTCCATTAATTGTTTTTGGAAATATAGAAGGAAATTCTCATGCAATTGGTAAGAAAAATAGAGCTCTTATCGGAATATGTGATGAAGGATTATCGAAAAAATTTCTAGAATTAATTAATGAGTAAATAGAGAAGCTACATAAGATGAGGGAAAATGTTAGGTAAATTATTAAAAGGAGTATTGAAAAAGGTATTTATGGAAAATAAGAAAGAAAGAAATGAAGAACCTGTTATTATTAGAAGAGCTGTTATTATTAATGACGAAGAGGAGAAACAAGATAAAAAGCCAAAAGAGGCTAATAAAAGAGAATCTGCTTTCGGTGCTCAAAAGCCAAAGAATAAAGATTATAATATTGTTTACAGAGATAAGTCTACAAAGCCATTAACAATTAGCGAGTTATTTGGACTTCCAAAAAAGGAGAAAAAAGCAGAAACTCCTGCAAAACCAGTAGCAACTGAGACGAAGGAAGTAAAAGAAACTAAATCAGCTCCAGTAGCAGAAAAAGAAGTTCCAAGTAAGCCAGCTCCTGTAGAGGGAAAAAAGCCAGTAGCAAATAGCGAGAAATTCAATAAAACGCAAAAAGATAACGGTTCAAAAACTCAATTTAATAAAGATAGAAAACAGGGACAAAGACCTCAAGGCTCTCAAGACAGAAAGTTTGATACAAAACGTCCACAAGGAAATCTTGATAGAAAAATCAAAGATGTTGTAGAAATGGATGTACCATCTGATAAAGAAACAACAGCCAGAGATTATACAACTAGCAAATTGAAGGATAAACAAAAACAAAATAGATTAGATGAATCTAGAAGCTCAGATTCTAGAAATTCTAATAATTCTAAGAGAAATAATAGAAGAAATGATGAAGATTATGATTCTGGAAAATTAAATAGTTTAAAGAAACATAATAAACTTTCTAATATGTTCCATGAAGATGGAGAAATGCTTGATTACTATGATTTAAGTACAGAGAAAAAGCGTAACAAGAAAAAGCAAAAAGTACAAGAGGCTCCAAAACAAAAACAAAAAATCTTCAAATTAACTGAAATCACAATTCCTGAAACAATTACAGTAAAAGACTTAGCGATAGAAATGAAGATTACAAGTAGTGAAGTAATTAAAAAGTTATTAAATTTAGGAATGATGGTTACAATAAACAATGAAATTGATTTTGATACAGCATTTTTAGTAGCTGGAGAATTTGGAATTACAGCTAACAAAAAGGTGGTTGTAACAGATGAAGATAAATTAATTGATGAGACAGAAGATGATGAGAAAGATTTAAAAGCTCGTCCACCAGTTATTGTTGTTATGGGTCACGTTGATCATGGTAAAACTTCATTATTAGACGCAATTCGTCATACAAATGTTATTGAAGGTGAGTCAGGTGGTATTACACAACATATTGGTGCATACCAAGTAAAAATTAATGATAGAGCAATTACTTTCTTAGATACTCCTGGACACGAAGCATTCACAAGTATGCGTGCTAGAGGTGCTCAAATTACAGATATTGCAATTTTAGTTGTTGCTGCAAATGATGGTGTAATGCCTCAAACAATTGAAGCAATTGACCATGCAAAAGCTGCTGGAATTCCAATTATTGTTGCAGTTAATAAAATTGATTTGCCAGAAGCAAATGTTGAAAAAGTAAAACAAGAATTAACAAAATATGAAGTTGTTCCTGAAGAATGGGGCGGAGAAAATATCTTTGTTCCAATTTCAGCTAAAAAGGGAACAGGTATTGATAACTTGCTTGAAATGGTATTACTACAAGCAGATATGTTAGATTTAAAAGCAAATCCTAAGAAACAAGCAAAAGGAACTGTTATTGAGGCACGTCTAGATAAGCAAAAAGGACCAATTGCTTCTGTATTAGTACAACGTGGTACATTAGATGTTGGAGATACTGTTATTGTAGGATCTTCAATTGGTAGAATTAGAACAATGTTAAATGACAAAGGCAAGAAAGTAAAAACCGCAGGACCATCTACACCAGTAGAAATCACTGGACTTTCAATTGTTCCTGAGTCAGGAGATACATTCTATGAAGTAAAAGATGAAAAGACTGCAAAACACTTAATTGAAAGAAGAATTCGTGAAAAACGTGAGAAAGAATTATCAAAACGTACAATCGTTACTTTAGATGATGTATTTTCTAAGATTGAAAAAGAGAATTTAAAACAGTTAAACCTAATTATAAAAGCGGATGTTCAAGGCTCTAGCGAAGCTTTGAAGCAATCATTAGAAAAATTATCTAATGAAGAAGTAAAAGTATCTGTTATCCATTCAAGTGTTGGTGGTGTTACTGAAACAGATGTAAGCCTTGCTCAAGTTTCAAATGCAATTATTATTGCATTCAATGTAAGAGCTGGAGCATTAGCCAAAACTCAAGCTGAAAAAGAAGGCGTTGATATTAAACAATATTCTGTTATTTATGATGCAATTAATGATGTAGAAGCTGCTATGAAAGGTATGCTTGATCCAGTATATAAAGAAGTTGTTATTGGAACTGCAGAAGTTCGTCAAACTTTCAAAGTATCTGGTGTTGGTACAATTGCTGGTGCTTATGTATTAACAGGAAAAGTTTCAAGAAATGCTGGAATTAGAGTAATTAGAGATGATATTGTAATTCATGATGGAAAATTAGTATCTTTGAAGAGATTTAAAGATGATGTTAAAGAAGTTGATAAAGGTTATGAATGTGGTCTTCAAATTGAAAGATTTGATGATATTCAAGAAGGAGATATGCTTGAAATTTATATAATGGAGCAAGTTAAATAATTCGTGGAACCGACAAAGTCGGTTACTCGAATTCTGCTACATTAGAAATATAAATTTCAAGAGTATCTTGCAAAGCAAGATACTTGAAGGCTATATAATGGAGCAAGTTAAGTAAGGTCGAATGGGAGTATATATTCGTTCTCATAAAGAAAGGAAAAAATAATGAGTGACAAGAATAGAATGAATCGTGTTGACGAGCAATTAAAAGAAGAAATTAGCAAAATTATTGATCAAGAGATACATGATCCTAACTTTACTGGAATGGTGAGTGTAAGTAGTGTTAAAACCACTCCAGATTTAAGATATGCTCGTGTATTTGTAACAATGATTGGTTGTAAGAGTCAAAAAGAAAATTTAGCAATTTTAAAAAAATCTAGCGGATATATTCGTAGCTTAATTGCTAAAAGAGTCAATTTAAGAATGACTCCAGAATTAGTATTTGAATTTGATGAAAGCATCGAATATGGAGCAAAGATTGATAAAATTTTAAAAGATATGCATTTAGACGAAAAAAAATAAATGGGAAATGAGGAGGATAATCCTCGTTTTCCAAAAGGAGTAACAAATGACTTTAGATGAAATTTTAAGAGAAATAGAAAAAGCAGATTCTTTTGTGATTACAGCTCATGACAATCCAGATGGAGATGCTATTGGGAGTTGTTTAGCATTTGCAACAGTTTTAAAAAATTTGGGAAAAGAAAAAATTGATGTTTTATTTAAAGAATATCCTAGAGTTTTTGCAACACTTCCTAACAGTGATTTGATTAGAACAGAAGCTACTCTAGAAGAATATGACATGGCAATTGTATTAGATTGTCCAGAATTAAAAAGAGTTCACAAAGATTATCACAAATATTTTGAAAATGCAAAGGTAACAGTAGAGGTTGATCATCATTTAAAAAATGCAATGTTTGCAGATTTAGATGTAGTAAATCCTGCTGCTCCAGCTTGTGCTGAAATATTAGTTTCAAGTTTTCAATATATGGGAATTGAAATAACCAAAGAAGTTGCTGCATGCTTATTAACAGGAATTATTACTGACACTGGAGGATTTAGATTTGCGTCAACAACAAGAGAAACTTTTGAATTTGCTGGATGGGCATTGTCAAAAGGGGTGAATGTTTCTAAAATCTATAAAGAATCTTTAATGACGAAATCTAAATCACAATTTGAAGCTGAAAAATTAGCAGTTGATCGATTAGAATTTTATATGGATGACAAAATTACATTTACATATATGACAAAAGAAGATGAGAAAAATCTAAATATTCAAGCTGGAGAATGTGACGGAATTGCTGGTATTGGAGTAAATATAGAAGGTGTTGAAGTCGCAATATTTGCGCGAGAACGTGATGATGGATTTAAATTATCTTTCCGTTCTAATAACATTGATGTAGCAGATATTTGTATGCTATTTGGTGGCGGTGGTCATAAGTTAGCTGCAGGATGCACAATTGATGCTAGTTTAGAAGAGGTTAGAAAAGCTGTTGTTGAAGAAACGAAGAAACACCTACAATAAAATAGATGCATTAAATCAAAATTGGAAAGTTAAGGATATAAAGAGGAAGAGAAAATGAAGAAAAAATTAAGATTGTTTTTAATTGTATTATTATTGATAGCAAGTTTAGTGGTATTAACAGCTTGCAATGATGATGAAGACTATGATGACGATGAAGAAGAAAAAGAAAGTGCTGTTGTAGACAAAGTTGAAAGAAGAGATATTATTAAAGAAGAGAAGAATGAAGTAGTTGTGGAAAAAGTAGAAACTGAAACTCCTTCTATGACAGAAGAAGAGGCAGAAAAATTGCTTGAAGAGTATTATGGAATTGCAGAATCTTTATACTTCTTATCAGATGATTATTTTGAAATTGATTTTGAGGGAGATGGTTCTGAATATTTAACAAAATATCTAATTAGTAATTATGAAGAAGTAATTCATAATTATATTTCAAAAGACTTCCAAAAAACGTTTTATCCAGCTTTATTAGAGAAAGAAGATGGTCAATATTATTTAGGTATTGGCGGATTTGCAGAAGGATACGAAAACTTAAGATTTGAAAATATTGAGATAGAAGAAGGAAAAATATCTTGTACAGTAGTTTTAGATTTATATGTCGCAGGAGATGAATTACTTGGAAAAGATTTAGAATCAGATTTTGCAATTGTATCAGAGAATGGCACTTGGAAAATTGATGAATATACTTCATTTAATGCATTAAGATATTAATAAGGAGCAATATGGAAGGAATATTAATAGTTAATAAATCAAAAGGACTTACTTCTCAAGATGTTGTTTCCAAAATAAAGAAAATTTTAAGTATAAAAAAGGCAGGACATACTGGAACGCTAGATCCTTTAGCAACAGGCGTTCTGCCTATTTTAATTGGAAACCATACGAAACTTTCTAAATACTTAATAGAACATGACAAAGTTTATAGGGCGAAGATTCAATTCGGAGAGAAAAGAGAAACAGGAGATTTAGAAGGAAAAGTAATAGAAACTTCTGAGAAAAGAATAACAAATGTAGAAGAAATAAAAAAAGTTTTGAGTGCTATGCTTGGAAAGCAAATGCAAATTCCACCAATGTATTCTGCAATTAAAATTAATGGTAAAAAATTGTATGAATATGCGCGTAGTGGAGAAAGAGTAGAAGTTCCAGCAAGAGAAATTGAAATTTATCAATTAGACTTTATAGACTTTAAGGAAGAAGAACAAATTTTAGAGATGGAAGTTAGTTGTTCGAAAGGAACTTATATTAGAACACTTTGCGAGAATATAGCTGAAAAATTAGGAACTGTGCGGATTTATGCTTGAGCTTTGCAGAATTCAAGTAGACAAGTTTCAAATAAAAGATGCATTAACTTTTGAAGAATTAGAAAACTTAAAAGAACAAAAAGATAAAATGGAAGCTCATTTAATCAAAATGGAAGAGGTGTTCCAAGACTTTCCTAGAATTGATTTACCCAAAAAGAAAAAAGAGTTATTACTAAATGGAGTGAAATTAAAAGGCTTTGAGAAATTCCAAAATGGAACTTATAATGTATATATAAATAATTCTTATATAGGTCTTGGGATTGTTCAAAACGGAACTTTAAAAAGAGATATTATTATTTAAAAAACGTTATCATATCAATTTTTAAGGCTCGATTTCGGACGCTACCGCTACATTTTTCTAAACGAAGATTTAAAAAGTATACAAATATGATAGAACTTAAGGAATGGAGACTTCCAGTAAACTTAAACGCTAGAGGATGTCGACCGACGAAAAGTTCTTGAATATTTCGTATACTTTTTAAATTTTCAGAAAAATATATCCTTATCTCGCTTAATAAATTATATGATAACGTTTTTTAAATTAATGAGAAAATTCTCTTTACAAAAAAATTCCTTTTTGATACAATTATAAAAATTGTCAGAAAAGGAGAAAATAATGAAACATTTAATTGATATTCAAGATTTGTCAGTAGAAGAAATTGACGAGTTAATCAAAGTAGCTAACGATATTATTGCTAATAAGGAAAAGTATTCCCCAAAATGCAATGGTAAGAAGTTAGCTACTTTATTTTTTGAGCCAAGTACAAGAACAAGACTAAGTTTTGAGGCAGCAATGCTAGAATTGGGAGGAAGTGTTTTAGGCTTCTCCGAAAGCAGTTCTAGTTCTGTTTCTAAAGGGGAATCTGTCTCAGATACAATTAGAGTAGTAGGATGTTATAGTGATATTATTGCAATGCGTCATCCAAAGGAAGGAGCACCATTAGTTGCTTGCCAAAGGTCTACAGTTCCAATCATTAATGCTGGAGATGGTGGACATAATCATCCAACACAAACATTAACAGATCTTTTAACGATTAGTCGTGAAAAAGGAAGATTGAATCAGATGACAATTGGGTTATGTGGAGATTTGAAATTTGGTAGAACAGTTCATTCATTAATTAATGCAATGTCTAGATATCAAGGTATTAAGTTTGTATTAATTTCACCTGATGAATTAAAAATCCCTGACTATGTTAAGACGAATGTTTTAGATAAATTAGGAATTGAATATTGTGAAACAAAAGATATTGAAGAATATTTACCAGAGTTAGATGTTTTATATATGACAAGAGTTCAGAAAGAAAGATTTTTCAATGAGGCAGACTATATTCGATTGAAAGACTATTATATTTTAAATAAAGCCAAATTAGAAAAAGCTAAAAAAGATTTAACAATTTTACACCCACTTCCAAGAGTAAATGAAATCAGTACAGATGTAGATGATGATCCAAGAGCAAAATATTTTGAACAAGCCTTATGTGGAAAATATATTAGAATGGCATTAATTTTAAAAATGCTAGGCATTGAGTAGAATTAAGAAAGGAAAATTGGAATGAATATAGATAGTATAAAGAATGGATATGTAATTGATCATATTAAAGCTGGAAATGCAATGATAATTTATGATGCTTTAGGATTAAGAGAACTAGATTGTCAAGTAGCAATTATTAGCAATGCTAAAAGTAAGAAAACAGGTAAAAAAGATATTATAAAGATAGATGAGAATATAGATTTAGATTTAGATAAGCTTGGTTTCTTAGATCCAGAGGTAACAGTAAATATTGTAAAAAATGATGAAATTATTGAAAAGAAAAAATTATCTTTGCCAGAAAAAATTATTAATGTTGCTAAATGTAAAAATCCTAGATGTATTACATCTATTGAAAGAGATTTAGATCAAATTTTTATCTTAACAGATAAAGAAAAACAAGTTTATCGTTGTAAATATTGTGAGTCAAGTTTGAAATAAAGTTAACATAAATTTGACATTGCGCTTGCAATCTGATAAAATTAAAGATGCACATAGAAAACACGGAGGTGTCAAATATGTTGAATAGTGCAGCAACGATTGAAAAGATCTATTTTGATGATGAGACGATGTGCTCATCGCGGGTTGTCTTCGCAACCCTGAGGCTGCCGACTGGGGAAACCCAGCGGATACAGATGGTGCGTGAAACGCATCCGACGACCATGGGCGATTTCGATGATTTCTGGAGAGAGTCCATGAAAAAGGGGGTTAAGAACCTTGTCGGGCTCTGCGTAGAGCTGATCCATCACCCTGAGTACGGCGAGTTTGGCTACAACACAATCAGATGGCCGAGCGAAGCTTGAATGAATGAATCCCCAAAAGAGAGACGGACGTTGGTTAAACCAACGCCCGCCTTTCTTTTTTTAGCAACAGCCTCTGTTACCATTTCCGTTACCACAACAACAGAATAAAACTAATAAGATTAAAATAATCCATAAGCATTCATTGTCGAAGAATCCACAACCTCTATTTTCTTGCATTTCCAAATTCCCTCCTTTAAATGTTAAGTATTGATTTTTTCAAATCTTTAGTATGTTATATAGTATTCAAAATTTAAAAATGTGTGAAAATCAATTTTATTTTTATAAAAATATTGTCAAGAAAAGTAATTATGGATATAATTACTTTATCAGGAGATTTATAAATGAAAGATAAGACAGTAATATCAATGACAAGATTTGATTTCCAAGATGCGACAAGGATTGTTATCAATAAATAGAAATATGGAGGATGTTTATGGAAAATGAAGAACAAAATATTATTACTTTGATTATGGCTGCGGGAAAAGGTACTCGCATGAAGTCAAATAAATCTAAATTGGTTCAGAAAATTTATGATAAAGAATTAGTAAAAAGAGTTGTAGAGCTTGCCGAAAAAATTGGTTCAAGCGAGATTATAACAGTTGTTGGATATTTAAGAGAACAGATAGAAGCTGTTCTTGGAGATAGAGTTCAATATGCTTTTCAAGAAGAACTTTTAGGAACTGGCCATGCAGTTATGCAAGCGGAAAGATTTTTAAAAGGAAAAAAAGGAAAAGTAGTAATTCTTTATGGAGATGTTCCAATTATAAGACCTGAGACTTTGAAGAACTTAATTAATAAAAGTATTACTGCAAAAGAATATGCAACCGTTTTGACAGCTGTTTACGAAAATCCTACTGGATATGGTAGAATTGTTCGTGATGAGGGTGGAAGTATTAAAGCAATTGTAGAAGAGAAGGATGCTACTCCAGAAGAAAAAGAAATTAAAGAAATTAATTCTGGAATTTATTGTTTTGATATTGAAGCATTGGTGGAAGCAATTCATGAAATTACGCCAAACAACGCGCAAGGCGAATATTATTTAACAGATGTTATTCGAATTATGAATGACAAAGGCTTAAAAACTGGTGCGATGATAGTTGAAGATAATACAGAGATTTTAGGAGTAAATGATAGAATTCAACTAGAATTATTAACTAAAGTTTTAAGAACAAGAATTAATACAATGCATATGAGAAACGGAGTTACTATTGAAGATAGTAATACAACTTATATCCATGATGACGTTGTCATTGGAATGGATACAGTCATTCATCCTAATACAACAATTAAAGGTGATGTTGTGATTGGAGAAAATTGTGAAATTGGACCAAATGCTTATATACGTGAAGGCTGTAGAATTGCTGATAATGTCAAAGTCGGAAATTTTGTAGAATTGAAGAAAACAACAGTTGATAGTGGAACAAAAGTACCACACTTCATTTATCTAGGAGATTGTGAAGTTGGAAAAAATACTAATATTGGTTGTGGAACAATTACTTGTAACTATGATGGTGTTAATAAAAATAAAACATTAATAGGAGACAATTGCTTTATTGGTTCCAATGTAAATCTAGTTGCTCCAGTAAAGATTGGAAATAATAGCAAGATTGCTGCAGGATCTACAATTACAGAAGATGTTCCAGAAGATAGTTTAGGAATTGCTCGTCAAAGACAAATTAATAAAAAAGGCTATTATAAAAAATAAAAAGAGGGAAAAGGGGACGTACCAGTTTTCCCTCTTTTTTTGTTGAGGGAAAACTGGTACGTCCCCCTTTTCCCTCTGTGCTCTAAACTATGCTTGTTCTCCAGGCATAATATATGCAATAACGCCATAAATTAAGGCTCCAATAATAGCTGCAAACCAAGAAATTGAGTATCCAGCTACAAAGAATTGAGTTGCATATAAAGTGATTGCAGCTAAAACAAAGCCAACAAATCCTTTACCAAATGCAATGGCATTTAAACCAGTAATTTTAACAATTAAATAATCCATAACAGTTAAAACGACGGCAGCTAAAGCTAATGCCCATATATTACTAATGGAGAAATTTGGAGTAAAGAAAGCAGTAATACCAAGGATAATTGCTGCTACGATAAATCTGCCTAACATTTGACCGATTGTACTCATAACACCTTGATTACTACTTACATTTGAAGTATTGTTATCCATTTTAATTCTCTTTCCTTTCTATAGGATAATTTTTTTGCAACTAACCTACAATTTTAATCATAGATAATAGATGAATTTCTGCTATCTATAGTGTATATTTTAAATAAATTTGCAAAAAATATACAGGAAAAATGTAGAGGTAAGAGAAATGTTATTATCTTTTGTGAGAGCGATTATTTTATATTTAATTGTATTATTTGTAATGCGTTTTATGGGAAAGCGAGAAATAGGGCAGTTAGAACCATTTGAGCTTGCGATTTCCATTATGATTGCAGATTTGGCGTGCACTCCTATGGCTAATCCAGGACTTCCAATTTACTTAGGAATTATTCCTATTTTTGCATTATTAGTAATGCATTTTTTAATTTCTTTTATTAGTATTAAGAGTATAAAAGTAAGAGCTTTTTTAAGCCGGAAAACCTTCCATATTAATTAATAAAGGGAAGATAGATGAAAAAGTTTTAATCAAAGAAAATTTTACCATTAATGAGCTTCAAGAAAGATTGAGACGGTCAGAGTATTTTTGATTTAGGAGATGTAGAATACGCAATTTTAGAAACTTCTCGGACAATTAAGTGTTATCTTAAAACCAGAAAAGAATACTGTAACTTTAAAAGATTTGAATTTAAATTCTGAATATTCTGGAATTCCATATGATCTAGTGATAGATGGAATTATTTTGGATGATAATTTACAAAAAATTGGAAAAAATAGAAAGTGGTTAGAACAAGAGGTTAAAAAGTTTGGCTTTTCTTCAAAAGAGGCCTTAATTGTTACATTAAATGGAAAAGGAGAAATGTATTGTCAGAGAAAAGAAAGTTAGATTTTTTGAAATATAAACATTTAATGATTGCTATTATAATCATTATTATTGTCATAATTTTAGATATTATATTTGAAAATTATACCAGACAATCAATTCAAAAGATTAATAATCCTATTGAGAAAATTAGTCGAATCCTTGAAAAAAAACAAGAAGAATATGATGCAAAAGAATTAGAAAAACTTTCGAAAATGGCAACAGATGAATGGGAAAAAAGAGAAAAAATTTTAACGTGTTTTATTGAACATGAAGAAATTGAAAAAGTGAATGTAAAATTGCATTTGTTAAATACAGAAATCAAAAATGGGATTTGGACAGATGCAAAATCTACAACTTCCGAGACAAAACAATTAGTGAAATATCTAAATATCAAACATGGATTATCTTTACAAAATATTTTTTGAATTTGGGGTTGTAATTTCGACCAATGTGTAATATAATCGTAAAGAAATTGTAATACTAAAATTGATAAATAGAAGGGCAGGCGAATTAGGATGTTTGGACAAGATATTGGAATTGACTTAGGTACAGCTACAGTAATTGCATATGTGAAAGGAAAAGGAATTGTTTTAAGAGAACCTTCTGTTGTAGCAGTAAACAATTTGACTGGTGATGTTGTTGCAATTGGACATGAAGCAAGAAGAATGCTTGGAAGAACACCTGGAAATATAGTAGCTACAAGACCTTTAAGAGACGGAGTTATTTCTGATTATACAGTAACAGAAAAGATGTTAAAATATTTTATTAATAAAGTGGGAGGAAGATTTTTATTTGCTCCTAGAATTATGATTTGTATTCCATCTATTGTTACTGAGGTTGAGAAAAAAGCTGTTATTGATGCTGCTTCCAATGCTGGAGCAAGAAAGGTTTATTTAATCGAAGAACCAATAGCTGCTGCAATTGGAGCTGGAATCGATATTGCAAAACCTTCTGGAAATATGATTGTAGACATTGGTGGTGGAACAACAGATATTGCAGTTATTTCTTTAGGCGGAGCTGTTGTTAGTACTTCCATCAAAGTAGCTGGAGATAAGTTTGATGAGTATATTGTAAAATATATTAAGAAAAAACATAATGTGATTATTGGAGAAAGAACAGCAGAAGAACTAAAAGTTGGAATTGGTTGTGTATATCCTAGAATTCAAGATATGGAAATGGATGTAAGAGGAAGAGATTTAGGAAGTGGTCTTCCAAAATCAATTACCATTTATTCTAGCGAAATTATGGAAGCCCTAGAAGAACCTGCTATGATGATTGTAGATGCTGTTCATTCTGTATTAGAAAAAACTCCACCAGAGCTTGCTGCAGATATTAGTGATAAAGGGATTTACATGACAGGTGGAGGATGCTTAATTGATGGACTAGATAAACTACTTCAAGAAAAAATCGGAATTAATGTAATGATTGCAGAAGACGCAATTTCTTGTGTAGCAATTGGAACAGGAAAAGCATTAGATAGTTTAGATAGTATGGATAGAGCAAGTAGAAGATAACTATTAATAAAAAAGGTGTAACGAAAATGTGAAGTGAACCCAATTTGTTAGACAAATTTGTTTAATAAGGA